>DASSQU010000406.1:0-2197 GCA_035702325.1 Steroidobacteraceae bacterium | reverse complement strand
CGTCAGGTCGACCTCGTTGAAGGAGGTGAGCAGCGCCTGGGTCGACTGCGCCTCGAGGAGCCGCTGGGCGATGCGCGCCCGCAGCCGGGTCATCGGTACGCGCTGCGCGGCGCGCGCCGCGGCGGCCGGGCGCGCGAGCGGTGCGGGAGGCGGGACGGCCGCCGCAGCGCCCGCCACCGGGGCGGCCGGCGGGCCGGGCGCGGCAGCGCGGTCGAGGAAGCCGACCACGTCCGCCTTGGTGATGCGCCCGTCCCGGCCCGAAGCGGGGATAACGGCCGGATCCAGGCGGTTTTCCTCGACCAGCCGGCGCGCCGAGGGACTCAGCTTGCCGGCATCGCGCCCGGGCTCGACGGCCGGGGCGCCCCGCGGGGGCGGCGCCGGACCGCCCGCGGGCGCAGCCGCAGCCGGTGCCCCGGAGGCCTCCGCCGGCACCTTGGTTGATGCCGCCGCGCCCTCCTCGATGACGGCCAGCACCTGTCCGCTCCTCACCACCGTGCCGCTCTTCACGCGCAGCTCGCGCACCACGCCGTTCGCCGGCGCCGGGACCTCGAGTACCACCTTGTCGGTCTCGAGATCCGCGAGGTTCTCGTCGCGCCGGATCGCATCGCCCGGCTGCTTGTGCCAGGCGACGAGCGTGGCGTCGGTGATCGACTCCGGCAGCTGCGGCACGCGGATTTCGGTCGTCATGAGCTCTTCCGGAGCGCCGGCGGCGCCGCGGTGAGGCGCGTGGTCTCGCGCGCCGTCCCCTCGGTCTCGGTGGCGTGCAGCGCCGCCGCGACCAGCGTCTGCTGCTCGAGCTCGTGAATCGCCGGAATGCCGGTGGCGGGTGCCGCAGCCGGCGCCCGGCCCGCGTACAGCAGCGGGCGGCGGCCCGCGAATTCCTGCAGCCGGTGGCGGATCTGGTACCAGGCGCCCTGGTTCTGCGGCTCCTCCTGGCACCAGACGACTTCGCGGGCCGCCGGGTAGCGAGCGAGGATCGCCTGGTACTCATCGCCCGGGAAGGGGTAGAGCTGCTCGATGCGCACCAGCGCGACGTTGCGGGCATTCTCCTTGCGGCGTGCCCGCAGCAGATCGAAATACACCTTGCCGCTGCAGAACACCACCCGCTGCACCTGCTGGGCGGTGAGCTCGTCGACCTCGCCGATCACGCGCGCGAAGGCGCCGCGCGCGAGATCCTCGAGCGGCGAGACCGCCAGCTCGTGTCGCAGCAGGCTCTTGGGCGTCATGACGATCAGCGGCTTGCGGAAGGACTGGCGCATCTGCCGCCGCAGCATGTGGAACATCTGCGCCGGGGTCGAGGGCACGCACACCTGCATGTTGTTCTCGGCGCACAGCTGCAGGAAACGCTCGAGGCGCGCGGAGGAATGCTCCGGTCCCGCCCCTTCGTAGCCGTGGGGCAGCAGCAGCGTGAGCCCGCAGAAGCGCTCCCACTTGGCCTCGCCCGAGCTGATGAACTGGTCGATGATCACCTGGGCGCCGTTGGCGAAGTCGCCGTACTGGGCCTCCCACAGCACCAGGCACTTCGGATCGGTGGTCGCGTAGCCGTATTCGAAGGCGAGCACCGCCTCCTCGGACAGCGCCGAGTCGATCACCTGCACGCGCGGCTGGCCCGCGGCGAGGTGCTGCAGCGGCACCCAGGTGGCATCGCTCCCCTGGTCGTGCAGCACCGCGTGGCGGTGGAAGAAGGTACCGCGCGCGGAGTCCTGACCGCACAGGCGCACCGCGTAGCCCTCCGTGACCAGCGTCGCGCAGGCGAGCGCCTCGGCGCAGCCCCAGTCGAGCGGCTGCTCGCCCGCGAGCATCTTGCGCCGGTGCGCGATCACCTGCGCCACGCGCGGATGCAGGCTGAAACTCTGCGGGTAGGAGTTGAGGCGCTCGCCGAGCGCGCGCAGCCGGGTGAGCTCGACACCGGTCGGGACCCGCTCGGTCCAGTCCGCCTGCGCGTAGGCGCTCCAGTCGATCGTGTGCTTGTTGTCGCCGGTGCCGGTCACGGCGCGCCCCTGCGGCCGGCCCGCGTCGAGCCCGCCGCGGTATTGCTCCGGCATCGCCTCGGCCTCGGCCGCCGGCAGCACCCCCGCGGCGATCAGCCGCTCGGCGTAGCGGCGGCGCGCGCTCGGGTGCTGGCGGATCTCGCGATACATGCGCGGCTGCGTGGCGGCCGGCTCGTCCGCTTCGTTGTGGCCGTGGCGGCGATAGC
>DASSQU010000405.1:0-2173 GCA_035702325.1 Steroidobacteraceae bacterium | reverse complement strand
GCAGCGTCGCGAGCATCGCGGTCAGCGCCGCCGCTTCTTGCGAGAGCGCCGTCGACGCCGGAGCGCCGCCCGCGGCCGGCGTTTCGGGGACCTTTGGTTGTTTCAGCTCGCTGGGCGAGCTCAAAACGCCAAACGTCCTATCCGGCCGGTCCGGCGGCGCCGCATTGCCTGGTGGAGCGTCCACCTGCGCCGCTCCCGGCGTCGGTGCAATCGCATGGCTCGTCGACGGCTGCACTGCGCGCTGCTCGGCCGTCGCGCTCGGAACCTGCCTGCCGTCGGCAGCGACGACTCCAGGGGTACGCGAGGCTTCGCGCCGTGGCGCCTCCCGCAGGGAGTCGTCCGCTTGAGGCGTCGCTCTCGCCGGCCGCGCCTCGCTCGGCGCATCGGCGACTGCGGCCTTCGCCATCCGCCCGGGTTCAGCGGAGCTGCCTCCGGCGACTCGAGCGGGCCACGCCGCGCTCGGCGCATCAGCGCTTTCGGCCTTCGCCATCGACGAAGACCCGGCCGACGTTTCAGCGGGTCCCGGCGCCGCCGGCCGTGCTTCGTCCATCGCCGGCGCCTGCTGGGCGGGCGCGAACGCTCGCGGCACGTCTGCGCTCGGCCGGACCTGCTTCGGCGCTGCATGCGGAGCGTTGTCGACGCGCTGCTTGATGGCCCACCCGCCCGCGGCCGCCGCCGCGCCGAGCGGAAGCGCCAGCGCGAACGCGGCGAGGTACGCCGAGCGCCGCGCACGGACGCCGGTCTCCGCGCGGATCGCCGCGAGCGGCGGAGGCTCCGCGACCTCGACCTGGCGCGCCGCCTCGAGCAACGCTTCGACGCGCCGGCTCATCGCGCACCCTCCAGCTCTTCGACGCGCTGGGCAAACCGCTTCCGTGCGCGGTGCAGCCGCACCCACAGCGCGTCGGTCTTGAGGCCCATCAGCTCAGCGACCTGCTCGCCGCTCATCCCTTCGAGCTCGAACAGCACCAGCGCGGTGCGGTCCTCTTCCTTGAGCGCGTCGAGCGCGCGGTAGACGAGCGCGGTGTCGCGCTGCGCGGCGAGCTGCGCGTCCGGCAGCGGTGCATCGGCGGGGACCTCCGCGGACACCTCGCGGTCGCCGAACAGCCAGCGCACCACGCGCTCCTTGCGGCGGCGCGCGCGCACGACGTTCTCGGTGATGCGAAACAGCCAGGTCGTCAGCCGACCCGTCTCCGGCCTGAAGCCGCCCAACTTCCGGTGCACCACGCAGAAGACCTCCTGCGTGACGTCGGCGGCCTCCTGCGGCCTGCCCAAAAGCCGCGTCGCCCACCGCATCACGTCGCGCGCGTGCCGGCGATAGACGGTGCCCAGGTCGAGGGTGTCCTCGACCGGGACGGCGGCCGTCTCGAGCTCCAGGGTCTTCACCAGCACGTGTTCTTGAGCGCTCATGTCAGGCCGGTCGAAAACCTTTCAGAGCGTCCAGGAGAGGCCCGCGCACGGCGCGACCTCGAAGTCGGGCAGAAACTGCTGGCTCGCGCTGGAGCCCTGCGTGACGAGGAGTTGGTGCCGCCGCAGCCACACCACGGCGTCGACGCCGACGTACGGCCGCACCTTCCACAGCCCGGGAAGGAAGAGCCGCGCGCTCGCCATGGCGCCGGCGTCCCAATCCAGCACGTGGTTGCTCGTCGAGTAGTTGGCGCCATTCACCCAGAACGGTCCGCCGACCGCTCCCACCCCGAACGTCAGCCCCACGCGCTCATCGAGCTGCAGGCTGCCGGTGACGCCGAGCGCGAAGGACAGGCGCGACCAGGTGCCGAAGCCGCCGGCCAGCGGAACCGTCCGTTGGCCCTGGCCGAAGACGTCGAAGGCGAGGGCGAGCGGCAGGCGCGTGGGACGCCACTCGAGCGACGCGCCGCCGCCGCCCACGGGACCGACCGCCGACAGCCACGCGGCGCCGTGGGCCGAGACGCGCAGGCGCTCTTTGATGGGCTCGGGCGCAGGCACGCTCAGCGGCTCCTCGTGCCGTTCGACAACGGGCACCGGAACCTCGCCCGGGGGCAGCTGCGCCTCCCAGGCGAGCAGCACGGCGTCGGCGGCCTGCTCCAGCTCTTCGCACGGCCCCGCGGCGGGCAGGCTGCGCTCGAGGAACGTGTCGCCCGTCGCGGTGATGGCCTTGAGCGTGAGGGCGTCGCCGGCGCGGTGAACGTCGACGCGG
>DASSQU010000404.1:0-5046 GCA_035702325.1 Steroidobacteraceae bacterium | reverse complement strand
TTCACGAGCGCCACCGGGAGCTGCGCGCGGCGCTCGGCGCGGCGGTCCGCAGCCTCGCTCCGGCCGCACAGCCGGCGCTGCGCGGCCTGATGGTGTGGGCGGCGCTCGCCTGCGCGCATTCGCGCCGCGCGGCGCAGCGCTTGCCCGCGGCGCCCGCCGCGAGCGACCATCAGACCCCGCTCGACGGCTGGCGCGCCTGGCGCGCTGCACGCCGCGCCGACGCCGGCCGGCTCACGCTGTGAGCGGACGCGGCGCCGGCACACGCACAGGACTCGCAGGGTGGATAACGACTTCGATCCGCGCGCACATCAGGCCGGACCCGACGAGCTCGCCGGGCGGGTAATCGCCGTCACCGGCGCGGGCGCCGGGCTCGGCCGCGCGGTCGCCGCGGCGTGCGCCGCGCACGGAGCGAACGTGATCCTCGTCGGCCGCGACGCCCGGCGCCTGGAAGCCGTGCACGCCGAGCTCGCGACCGCAGGTGCGCCCGAGGCCAGCATCGCGGTGCTCGACCTCGAGCGCGCGCTCGCCCGCGACTACGACGCGCTCGCCGACGCGGTCACCGGGCGCTACGGGCGTCTCGACGGCCTGCTGCACAACGCCGGGATTCTCGGCACCCTGACGCCCATCGAGCACTACGACGTGCCCACCTGGTGCCGGGTGCTGCACGTCAATCTCACGGCGGCCTTCGCGCTCACGCAGGTGCTGCTGCCGGCACTCAGGAAGTCCGCCGACGCCTCGGTGGTGTTCACCTCGAGCGCCGTCGGCCGGCGCGGCCGCGCCTACTGGGGCGCCTACGCGGTCTCGAAGTTCGCCCTCGAGGGACTCTCGCAGGTGCTCGCCGACGAGCTGTCCGGCACCAGCGCGATCCGCGTCAATACGCTCAACCCGGGGCGCGCGCGCACCGCCATGCGCCGCCAGGCATATCCGGCCGAGGATGTGGCGACGCTGCCGGAGCCCGCCGCGCTCACCGGCCCGTATCTCGCGCTCCTCGGACCGGCGAGCCGCGGCGTCACCGGCCGGGCGTTCGACGCCCAGGCGAGCCGCGTCGGTTGAGCGAGCGCCCGGAGCAGCTGGCTGCCGAGGTCGAGTTTGCGATAGTTAAGCACTTGCTTAACTGTCGGGACGGGGACTGCTCCCGCCCGACCCGCCCGACCCGGCCGGCCCGCCCGACCCGGGTCGTCATCCGGCAGCGAGCAGCGTGCGCAACTCCTCCGCGGTGAGCTCGCGCGCCCGGCCGCGCCCGAGCGAGCGCTCGAGCGCCAGCGGCCCGAGCCGGGTGCGCAGCACGCGTCCGACGAGCGCGCCCTGGCGCTCGATGAGCTGTCGCACCTGCTTGCCGCTCGCGCCGCGCACGCTCAGCGTATACCAGCGGTTGGCCGCTTCTCCGCCGGCCACCGCGCAGCGCTCGACCTCGAGACGCGTGCCGTCATCGAGCGTACCCCCGAGGATGCCCGCGAGCTGCTCTGCCTCGAGCGCCCCGCGCACCCGCACCCCGAATTCGCTGCTGAGCGCGCGCACCCCGCGCTGCAGGGTGCGCGCCAGCGAACCATCGGAGGTGAGGAGCTCGAGACCGCCGTCGACGCGCGGCATGGGGCTCACGGCGATGAAGCGTCGGCCGGCGCGGCGCGGCAGCCGCGCGAGCGCCTGCTCGAGATCCTCGCCGGGCGAGCGATGACAGAGGAAGGCACACGCGCCGCCCGCAACCACGCGCGCGCGCACCAGCCGTCCGTCGAGCCGCAGCTCATCTCCCGGCGCCACCCGAACGCCGAGAGTGGCGGGCAGGCCGTTGACGGTCAGCCGGCCGGCGCGGATCCAGCCTTCAGCTTCGCGCCGCGAGGCGAGTCCGGCACGCGCCAGGAGCTTCTGCAGCCGCTCGGGCTCGGCGGCCACGCCGGCGCGCGCCGTTCCCGCGGTGCCGCGCCGCGCGTGAGCGGCCCGGTGCCGCATCACCCGTCCGGGTCGCGCGGTGCGGCCACGAGCTCGTGCGAGCCCCCGGCCCCCGCGGACAGCTCGTCCTCCTCGGGCCCGTCGTCGGCGTCCGCGGCCTCGCCGGTGGGGCCGCCCGCCCGTGGCGCCGCCGCGCCGCCGGCGAGCTCGAGCTGCAGGTTGAGATCGCCGAGCGCTTTCAGCTCGGCGAGCGGCGGCAACTCATCGAGACTCTTCAGCCCGAAGTAGTCGAGAAACTCGCGCGTGGTGCCGAGCAGTTCCGGGTGGCCCGGCACGTCGCGGTGGCCGACGACCCGCACCCAGCCGCGCTCGATCATGGTCCGCACGATGTTGGGATTGACGGCGACGCCGCGCACCGCCTCGATTTCGGCACGCGTGATCGGCTGGCGGTAGGCGATGAGGGCGAGCGTCTCGAGCAGCGCCCGCGAGTAACGCGCGGTGCGCTCCGGCCACAGGCGGGAGATTTCCGCGGCCAGTTCGCGCCGCACCTGGATACGGTAGCCGCCCGCGGTGTGCTTGAGCTCGATGCCGCGGCCGGCGTAGTCCGCCGCCAGCTGCTCGAGCGCGGCGTGCAGCTGCTGGGTGCTCGGGCGCGCGCCTTCGCCGAACAGCCGCGCGAGCTCGGCGACCGGCAGCGGTGCGCCGGCTGCCAGCAGTGCCGCCTCGATGACGTTCCTTATGTATGCATCGCTCATGCGGGGTCCTCATCGGGGACGGGGGCATCCGGCACGGACTCGGCCGGGGTGTTGTCGGCGACGACGCGCAGGGTGCGGCCCGCGGGCGCGGCGCGCACGTGCAGCGGCGCATAAGCCTCGGCCTGCACGATGTCGATCAGGCCTTCGCGCATCAGCTCGAGGATCGCGACGAAGGTGACGGTCACGCCCATGCGGCCCTCCTCCGGGCGGAACAGCCGCCCGAACTCGATGAAGCCGGCCGTGGCGAGCCGGGCGAGGATGTCGCTCATGCGCTCCCCGACCGAGAGCCGCTCGCGCTGGATGTGGTGATGGGCGAACATCTCGGCGCGCGCCACCACCTCCTTGAACGCCACCAGCATCTCCTGCAACGTGATCTGCGGCAGCGCGCGCGCCGCGCGGCGCTCCCTGAGCTCCGCGGAGGCCGACCAGACGTCGCGCTCCAGGCGCGGCAGCGCGTCGAGCCCCTCGGCGGCGCGCTTGAAGCGCTCGTACTCCTGCAGCCGCCGCACCAGCTCGGCACGCGGATCCTCGCCCTCCTCCTGATCGGACTTCGGTCGCGGCAGCAGCATCCGCGATTTGATCTCGGCGAGCGTCGCGGCCATGACCAGGTACTCCCCGGCGAGCTCGAGCTGCAGGTCCTGCATCAGCTCGATGTACTGCATGTACTGGCGGGTGATTTCCGCGAGCGGGATGTCGAGGATGTCGAGGTTCTGGCGGCGGATTAGATACAGCAGCAGGTCGAGCGGCCCCTCGAAGGCCTCGAGGAACACCTCGAGCGCCTGCGGCGGTATGTAGAGGTCGTGCGGCAGCTGCGAGATCGGCTCGCCGTTCACCACCGCGAAGGGCATCTCGACCTGCTCGGGGGCGGCGGCCGCCGGCGGCGGCGCCGGGGCGGCGTTGGATACCACGACGGTGAGCGCGGGTTTCGCTTTCATGGTTTCGCCTCCGGCGCCGCGCTTCACTCGGGGCGCAGGTGCATGGCGCGCCGCACCTCGGCGAGGGTCTCGCGTGCCGCCTCGCGCGCCTTGTCGGCGCCCTCGGCTACGATGCCGCGGACCAGCTCCGGGTTGTCCTCGAACTCCTGCGCCCGCCGGCGCATGCCGGCGATCTCCTCCACGACCCTGTCGATCAGCGGCTGCTTGCACTCGAGGCAGCCGATGCCCGCGCTGCGGCAGCCCTCGGCGGCCCATTTGCGCGTGGCATCGTCGGAATAGATCCTGTGCAGGTCGAATACCGGACACTTGTCGGGATCGCCCGGGTCGCTGCGCCGCACCCGCGCCGGGTCGGTAGTCATCGCCCGCAGCTTCTGCACCACCACGTCCGGCTCCTCGCGCAGCCCGATGGTATTGCCGTAGGACTTGGACATCTTGCGGCCGTCGAGGCCGGGAACCCTGGGCGTCGCGGTCAGCAGCACCTGGGGCTCGGGCAGTATGCTCACTCCCGTGCCTTCGAGGTAGCCGAGCAGCCGCTCGCGGTCCGCCACGGTGATGCGGTTGTTGGCCTGCACCAGGGCGCGGGCGCGTTCCAGCGCCTCGGCGTCGCCGTGCTCCTGGAACTTGCGGCGCAGCTGGCGGTAGCTGCTCGCGGTGCGTCCGCCGAGGCTCTTGACCGCCCGCTCGGCCCGCGCCTCGAAGTCCGGCTCGCGCCCGTAGAGGTGGTTGAAGCGCCGCGCGAGCTCACGCGTCAGCTCGACGTGCGCCACCTGATCCTCGCCGACCGGAACGAAGGCGGCCCGGTACACCAGGATGTCGGCGCTCTGCAACAACGGATAGCCGAGGAAGCCGTAGGTGGCGAGGTCCTTCTCCTTCAGCTGCTGCTGCTGATCCTTGTAGCTCGGAACGCGCTCGAGCCAACCGAGCGGTGTCACCATCGACAGCAGCAGGTGCAGCTCCGCGTGCTCGAGCACGTGCGATTGGATGAACAGCGTCGCGACGCCGGGATTCAGGCCGGCGGCCAGCCAGTCGATCAGCACCTCGCGCACGTTCTCCTGCAGCTGCGCGGTGTCCTCGTAGCCGGTGGTGAGCATGTGCCAGTCGGCGATGAAGAAATAACACTCGTACTGGTACTGCAGCTCGACCCAGTTGCGCAACGCGCCGTGGTAGTTGCCGAGGTGCAGCCGGCCCGTGGGCCGCATGCCGGACAGCACGCGCCGTGCCGGCGCGGGCGAGCTCACGTGCCTCCCGGCAGCGGCACTGCGGGCATGTCGGTTGGTGCGTGGGCGGGGTTCACGACGCGGCGCTCACCAGGCGCAATTATAGCGCACGCCCGGTAATCGGGCCGAGGACGCCCTTGCCCTGGCGCACGATCAGCGGCGGGGACACCGACAGGTCGACGACGGTGGTGGGCTCGATGCCGCAGTCGCCGCCATCGAGTATGGCATCGACCTCGCGCGCCAGCCGCGCCT
>DASSQU010000403.1:0-8764 GCA_035702325.1 Steroidobacteraceae bacterium | reverse complement strand
GCAGCAGCGGACCGGCGATCAGCACCCCGAGCGCCGGAATGAAAGCCAGATCCACGGCCGCCGGCAGGAGTGGCGGCCACAGCGAGGAGCTGGCGATCATGATGCGGGCGGCGAGCCACAGCGCCGTGAGCACCATGAGCGGTTGTCCGGCGAAGCCCTTCTGCCCGGTCCAGCTCGGAACGGCGGTGAGCAGGAATCCTCCGACCGCGCTCGCGATGAAGCCGAAGAGCATCTCGTGCGCGTGCCACAGCGTCGGTGGCCAGCCGGAGCCGGGCGAGACGCCGAAGGCGAAGTCGAGCGCCCAGGCCGGCACCAGCAGCAGCGCGCCCACCCCGGCGAGCAGGAACAGCGGACGGAAGCCGTAGGCAAACAGCGCCACTTCAGCAGACAGTCGTGAGCTCGCCGGCAAGGGCTTCGCAGGTGTTCGGCATGCGGCGCACCGGGGGCGATCGTAAACCATTTCCTCCGCCGGGCAAGCGCAGCCGCGCGCTCCGGCCGCCCGCGATTTCTGCGTATATCATCCCCGGCACCGGTGCCTATGATGTTGCATGCAGAAGAACGGAGGCCGGATATGAACGTCGGAAACCTGTGTCGCCGCAAAGTGATTGCCGTCCGCCGGGCCGATGAAATAACCGCGGCCGCGGAGCTCATGCGGTCGAATCACATCGGCTATCTGGTAGTCGTCGAGTCCGACGCCGGTGTGGAGCGCCCGGTAGGGGTGTTGACGGATCGCGATATCGTGGTCACGGTGGTGGCACGCCAGACGGATCCGCGGACTCTGCGTGTCGGCGATGTGATGACGCAACAGCCCGCCACGGTGGGCGAGGCCGAGTCGCTCGACAAGGCGGTGCGGGAGATGC
This sequence comes from Steroidobacteraceae bacterium, assembly GCA_035702325.1. Classification (GTDB taxonomy): domain Bacteria; phylum Pseudomonadota; class Gammaproteobacteria; order Steroidobacterales; family Steroidobacteraceae; genus 13-2-20CM-66-19. Next base: position 7,904 of record DASSQU010000403.1, on the reverse strand, counting down.
GCCGCATCGGTGTGCGCCGCCTCCCGGTGGTCGGGCAGCGGGGCGAGCTGGTCGGTATCCTGTCGATGGACGAGGTGCTCGACGCGCTCGCCGGCGAACTGCGGGATGTGGCCGCCGCCGTGCATAACGAACAGCGGATCGAGTGTTCGCTCCGTCCCTGAGCGGAGCGGCCGGCGGCGGGTAGCCCGGCGCGATGCGGGTCGAATTTCACGGGGCCGACCGTGGCGTAACGGGCTCGTGTCACCTGATCGAGTGCGCCGGGAAGCGCGTGCTGATCGACTGCGGCCTCTATCAGGGACGGCGCGAGCTCGACCAGGAGAACGCGGACGCCTTCGGTTTCGACCCCGGCAGCATCGATTTCGTGCTGCTGACCCACGCGCACCTCGACCACTGCGGTCGTCTGCCGCTGCTGGTGAAACGTGGCTTCAAGGGCGAGATCGTCACCACCGAGGCATCGCGTGAGCTCGCGCGGCTGGTGCTGCTCGACGCCGCACATCTGCATGAGGAGGAGGCGGCGCGCGCGGCCCGCCGTGCGGCCCGGGCGAGGGCCGCGGACCTCCAGCCCCTGTATACACAGGACGATGCCCGCGCAACGCTGCAGCTGTTCGGGCGCACGGCGCGATACGCGACTCACTTCGAGCTGGCGCCCGGAATCGGCGCGAGCTTCCTCGACGCCGGCCACATCCTGGGATCAGCCAGCGTCCTGCTGAAGCTGGCCGAGTCCGGAGCGCGCCGCAGGGTGCTCTTCTCGGGTGACCTCGGCAATGCCGGCCGCCCGCTGCTGCGTACCCCGGCCCCCCCGCCGGCGGTGGACGTCGTGGTGATGGAAACGACCTACGGGGATCGTCTGCACCGGCCGTTCGCGCCCTCGGTGGAGGAGCTGTATGCCGCGATCACGGACACCTTCCGGCGCGGCGGCAACGTGGTCATCCCGACCTTTGCGCTCGAGCGTGCCCAGGAGCTGCTGTTTTTCCTGCGCACCGGCCTGGAAGCGGAGCGCCTGCCGCAGGGCATGCAGGTCTTTCTCGATTCCCCGATGGCGATATCCGCGACCGCAATCTTCCGCGATCATCCCGAGTGCTACCGTCCCGAGGCCGGTCGGTTGTTCGCCGCAGGCCGCGATCCTTTCTCGCCGCCCGGTCTGCACTTCACGCGCGAGACCGCCGATTCGATCGCGCTCAACCGCATCACCGGCGGCGCCCTCATCATTGCCGGGTCGGGGATGTGCAGTGGCGGGCGCGTACGGCACCATCTGCGGCACAATCTCGATCGCAGCAATTGCGCCGTGATCTTCGTCGGTTATGCCGCGCGCGGCACTCCCGCACGGCAGATCATCGACGGTGCCTCGAGCGTCAAGCTGCTGGGCGAGGAGGTCGCCGTGCGGGCGCGGGTGCATACGATCAACGGCTTCTCCGCGCACGCGGACCAGCACGAGCTGCTCGACTGGCATCGGCACACGCGCGCCGCCAGGACCTTCCTGGTTCACGGGGAGGCGGACGTGATGCGTACCTTTGCCGCGTGCCTGCAGGGAAGCGATGTGCAGCTGCCGCTGCCGCATGAAGGGTTCGACTTGTAAGGTCTAAGCATAAGTCCCGATGGCAGGGCCGGCGCCGGCGCGCGTAGCGTTCCGCCATGCGCGCGCGAATGTCGCTATGGGCCACGGCAGTACTGGGAGTCGCAGCGCTGTGTGCGCCCGCGAGAGTGCCGGGGGTTCCGCTTCCCCAGCGGGAGCTCACGGATGCCGTGCGGAGCACGCCGGATCCCGATCGCGGGGCGAGGCTCTTTCAGCCATGCGCCGCCTGCCATGGCGCGGATGGTGGCGGTACGGTCGATGGACTGATCCCGCGCATCGCCGGTCAGCATGCCTCGGTGCTGATGAAGCAACTCGTCGACTACCGGCACGATCGCCGTTGGGATGTGCGGATGGAGCACCTTACGGATCGCCATCATCTTCCCGATGCGCAGGCCGTCGCCGACGTGGCCGCTTACGTCAGCCAGCTCGATGCCAGGGCAGCGAACGGGGAGGGCAACGGCGAGCTCCTGGCGCGCGGGGCCGAAGGCTATTCCCGGCTCTGTCAGCGGTGCCATGGAGACGCGGCGCAAGGTGAGGCGCGTCGCTCCATACCGCGCCTCGCCGGACAGCATTACGAATATCTGCGACGGCAGATCTACGATGCCGTGGACGGGCGGCGTCCGAACTTCTCGCCGGCGCATATCCGTCTGCTGGCGCGCCTCGACCGGGACGGCATCGGGGGAATTGCCGACTACCTCTCGCGCATGCGCGGCGGAGAAGTGCCCGGCGCTCCCGGCCGGCGGCAGCACTAGCATGAAGCAGCTCAGCTCCATCCTGGTGGTGGTCGATCGGGGGGCGGAGATGGCCGGCGTGCTTCGCAAGGCCGCCGCGCTGGCGCGGCAATCCGGGGCGCGCATCGAGCTCTACCTGTGCGAGGCGGAGCAGGCGTACATCCTTGCACACCGCTACGATCGCGAAGGGGTCGCGCAAGCGCATGCCGATTGCATCGCCGCGGCGTCGGCATATCTGCGCGGCCTGGCAGCATCGGCGCAGACCCCGGGGGTCGAGATCGCGGTCGCCGCGGAATGCCGCAGTCCGCTCTACGCGGCGATCGTCGCCAAAGTGCTGCGCAGCCGGCCTGATCTGGTGATCAAGCGCGCCGCCACGGCGGATGCCGCGGGCCACGGCATGACGGATGCCAACGACCGGCAGCTGATGCGCACCTGTCCGGCTGCGCTGATGCTCACCCGGGGAACAGCCTGGCATGCGCCGCCCCGCTTCGCGGCGGCGGTCGACGTCTCGGAAGCCGAGACTGCCGGTCTCCCGGAGGACGTGCTGCAGTCGGCTGCGGTGCTCGCCCGCGGCTGGCAGGCGCAGCTCGACGCGCTCTATGGCGAGGCGACGTCGGCGGGACACGCGCACCTGGAACGGCTGCGCAAGCTGTGCGGCGAATGGGGCATCCGCGGCGATCGCATTCAGATCGTACCCGGGCACCCCGAGCAGACCCTGCCGGCGTTCGCGGCCCGCCAGGACTACGACGTGCTGATTCTCGGGGCACTGACGCATCGTCCGGCGGTCGCGGCGCTCCCCGGGACGCTCACTTCGAAGCTGGCGGACGCCCTCGACTGCGACGTCGTGCTGGTGAAACCCTCGAGCTACCACGCTCCGGTCGGGGAGCGGTGGCGGCGCGCGGGCGGCATGGGATTGACAGCCGGCTCGCCTGCGGGCCGGCCGGAGTAAGCGCGGCAGAAGCCGCTTACCCGGGCGAGCCGGCGGCGCGAACCATGAGGACCGGAACCGGGTTCCGCCGCAGAGCTGTCAGGACTCGAGCAGGCTGTAGAGCTCGTCCTCCTGTGCGAAATGAAGCAGCAGGATCGCATGCAGGCCGTAGAGTACCCGGCGCAGATCGCGCAGATCGTCCGGCCCCGGCCCGCCGGCCGGGAGCTGCGCCACGAGGCGGGCGTACAACCGGGTGAGGCGATGAATCTCCTGATGAGTCTGAATCAGCGGCCCGGTCGGATCCTCGTCCTTGAGCAGCCGCGCAAGTACCGGATAGGCGGTCTGCTGCTCGTCACGCTCGTGCGGCAGTAACTCCTTCTCGAGCATCTCCCGCGCGCGCTCGAGTCGCGCACGCGCTTCCGTCGCGGGCAGGGTTTCGAGGCCGGCCGCGAGCGCTGCCAGGTCTCCGACCTGGGGACGCAGCGCCCGGTGGGTCGCGGCGAGTCCGTGGGCGAGCGCCCGGGCCTCGGGCTTGTTGGGGTACGCGCCGGGTCCGTCGCCGCCGCCGAGCGCGCGCAGTGCGTTGAGGATGACGAGCACATCGATGCCTTCCTGCAGCAGCGCTCCGGCGACCGGCACGATGAAGCCCGCGGCGGCGAAGGCCATCGCCACCAGCGACAGGCTCATCCCCACCCAGACGCTCTCGAGGGCAATGCGTCGCGTGCGCTGGGCGGTGCGCATCGCAACTACCAGACCTTCGAGGCGGTCGGATGTCAGCACGATGTCCGCCGCCTCTGAGGCTGCCGTGGCGCCGCGCGCACCCATGGCGACGCTGATGTCGGCGATCGCGAGCGCCGGGGCATCATTGATGCCGTCTCCGACCATGACGGTGATGCCTTCGGAGCGCACCAGGCGGATGACTTCGACCTTCTCCTCGGGCGTACGTTCGGCAAAGACCCGATCGACGCCCAGCGCGTCGGCAACCAGCTCCGCCACGTCGGGATGGTCGCCCGTCACCATGTGGATGCGGCGCACGCCGAGCCTGCGCAGCGAGCGCAGGGCACGGGACGCCTCGGGTCGAATCGGGTCCTGGAGCAGCAGAGCTCCCGCGAGCGCGCCGTCGATGGAGACGTAGACGCTGGAGGAACCCTCGACTGCGGTGCGCACTTCGATCGAGCGAAGCGCCGGGGTGGGCACTGCGTCGGGCGCGACGAAGCGCAGCTGTCCGACCGCGACGCGCCGCCCGGCGACGAGCCCGCTGATACCCGTGCCCATCTGCTCGCGCACCTCGTCGGGGAAGGTGAGCTCGACGCAACGGCTGCGCGCCTCCATGAGAATCGCCGGGGCGTAAGGATGCACCGAGAGCTGCTCCACCGAGGCGGCGCATTGCACCACCTGGTCGGACGAGGCCGCTCCGAAGGTTTCGACGGTGACCACCTGGGGACGGGCGGAGGTGACGGTGCCGGTCTTGTCGAGCAGCAGCACCCGCGCGCGGGCCAGCGTCTCGAGGGGCCCGCCGCCCTTGACGATGACGCCGTGTCTGGCGGCCCGCGACACGCCGGCGATGATCGCCGCAGGCGCGGCGAGGATCAGCGGGCAGGGTGTCGCGACGACGAGAACGGCGAGCGCGCGCAGCATGCTCCCTTCGCCGATCCAGACGGAAGCCGCGACCGCCAGCGTCAAGCCGAGAAAGCCGAGCGCATAGCGATCCGCCAGGCGCTCGAACGGCGCCTTCGACTCTTCCGCGGTCCGCACCAGACGGACGATGCCCGCATAGGTGCTCGCGGCCGCGGAGGCGGTCGCCCGCAGCTCGAGAGGACCGCCGGCGTTTGTGCCGCCACTGCGCAGCGGCGCGCCCGGCTCGAGCTTCGCGGGCCTGGACTCGCCGGTCAGGGCGGACTGATCGAGCACGGCACCCGCCGAGCCGACGATCCCGTCGACCGGGACGACCTCGCCGGGTTTGACCACCAGCAGGTCGCCCGGAGCCACCTCTTCGACGTCGATATCGATGATGTCGGAGCCGGCGCGCCGATGCGCGATGCGGGGCGCGCGCGAGATGAGGGCAGTCAGTTCGCGCCGGGCGCGCGCGATGGCATAGCGCTCGAGCGCAGTGCCGCCGGTGAGCATGAGTGCGAGGATGGCGCCGGCGAAGTATTCGCCCAGGAGCAGCGCGCCGGCCATGGCGAGAAGGGCGATCAGGTCGACGCCCATCTCCCGGCGCAGCAGCCGGCGTGCCGAGGCGAGCGCGGTGGGAACGAGCACCACCAGCACCACCGCCACGAAGGCCCAGCGGGCCAGTTCCGGAGCGCCGAGAAGGTGCGCGACCCCTCCGACCGTCAGACCCGCAAGCGTCGAGGCAGGAAGTACGGCTTGCTCGTAGCGCATCCAGGGGTGCCTTAGCGGAGTACGGCAGCGGGCGGGCGCTGGGGCCGGCTACTTCCCGGGTTTGCGCTCGCGGTGACTCTCGCCACGGGAGGCGCGGCCCTTGGGCCTCCGGGAGTGCTTCACCGCAGGCGCCGTGCGGAATCTTCTGGTCTCGTCGGCGCTGCGCATCAACCTCGCCGCGTGCCAATCGGCCGCCCGGGCAGCGAGCGGACCAGACACCTCTTCGCAGCCGTGGACGGCAACGGCGAGAGCCGCCTGGTAGAGATTCGAGCTCAGCGTTCGCTGCACCTCAGGCGCACCCGCCAGCAGCTGATTCCAAAGAGCCTCCATTGCATCGATGATTTCGCCCTGTCTGTGTAGCTCGACCATCGCGTGTACTCCGCCGGTGAAATTGACAGGCAGTCAGGAGCGGACCCTCTGGCGGGGCGGCGCTCGCGCCTCATCCGCTACCTTGTACACCAAGTGGCGTATCTCCAGGACCCTATCCCGCTATGGGTGTGCGCAGTGGTTCGCGTGCAATCATCCTCGAAGTGTCGGTTTGCACCTTTCAAATGCGCGGAACGCCCCAATACCCACGTCCGGGAGCTTGGGATTTTCAGGGCGGCGGCCCGCAGGAGCCTCAGGATGGACTGGAATTTCGTCGAAGCCAGCTGGCACCAATTCCGGGCCGAGGTGCACACCAACTGGGGGAGGCTCACCGCCGCTCAGCTCAATTTCATTGCGGGGAGCCGCAGCCGTCTGGCGAGCAGGATTCAGGAGGCGTACGGGGTCACGGGCGACGAAGCCGAAAGACAGATCCAGAGCTTCGAGGCGCGCAATCAGCACCCGCGTCCCGTGAGTTTCCGTTGAGCCAATCGCGGATGGACGCCTATCCGCCGACACGATCCAGGGCGCGGAGCGCAAGCGGCGCCCACGAGGAGATGCCGCGCATATTGATAGTCGACGACGATGTGAATGCCGCCGACGCTCTCGCGTCATTGCTGCAATCGACGGGCTACGGTGATGCCCGCGTCGCGTACACCGGCGCCACTGCTCTCACTTTGGCCGTCGAGTTCGTGCCGACCGTTGCGCTCGTGGATCTCGAACTGCCGGACATGAGCGGCTACGCGGTCGCGCGGCATCTGTCGCAGCATCCGCAGCTGCAGGCCCTGAGACTGATTGCCTTGACGGCCGACAGCGATCATCCCGGCCGCGACCTCGCGCGCGAGGCCGGGGTCGAGCGGTACCTGATCAAGCCGGTCGGCTCCGCTGACCTCGCCGAGTTGTTCGCCTGATCGGGAGCCGGGACGCTTCGAGTCGGCAGGTCTGTGCGGCTGGAACGCGCAGGCTCTGTGGTTTCTTTTGGTCTTTGACCGTCCGCATCCCATATAACCTGTACAATGCCACGCTCTCGGCCAAGTATGAGCTGAGTTGGCCTGCGTATTCTCGCTGGCTATATACAGGACATCTTTCCCCATGGACCATTCAAAGAAGGCCGCCGGCGCGGCGGCCGTGCTGCTCGTGTGCGCGTTTGCCGTATCCAGTGCGTCTGCCGGTGAACCAGACCGCCGGGTGCGCAAAGAAGACATCATGTTTCAGGATCTGAATCTCAGCACGTCCGCGGGCGTGGATGCGCTCTACCGGCGTATTCATGCGGCGGCACAACGCGTGTGCGCTGTCTCCCGCCAGGACGAGCTGGGGGCTGCATCGGCCACGGCGAAGTGCGCCAAGGGTGCGGAGACTCGGGTTATCGAGGAGATCAATCTGCCTGCACTCACGGCAGTCGCAAATCGCTGAGACTGTCATACCTGGCCCGGTCCGGACGAGAAGCCCTGGACGCGGCGGCAGAGCGCCCAGCCAGCGCAGCACCGGGCGGTGCTGCGTTGGATGGGGTTCTTCCCTGAACCCTGTTACGAGCGCATCCTGGGCGCATCCCTCGCGAGGCCGGCCGGCATCCCTGTGCTCCCCCGCCACTGCCTGCGGCAATCCTCCGGGAGCTCTCCCGCGGATGCCGCATTGACCGCAGTCCGCGCCCACCGGGTGGGACGTGTCCCTGAGTACAGCAGTGCCGTCGTCCTTTGCCTGACCATGACCACCTCGCCCCGCGTCGCGTGACGCGATCAGCGGGGGAGAGCGTGGCATTTTCGCCGTGAATGCGCGCCGGGACTCGCCGCGGTGGAATAGGTAGCCCTCGCAAAGGCCGTGTGCGACAAGTCACAGAATCGCAAGGTTTCGGCTCTGTCGCTCCACCGTGGGATGCAGGCGATCAGGCCGTGGCGCAGTGATCGTTCCGACACGCACTGATGCC
>DASSQU010000402.1:0-2614 GCA_035702325.1 Steroidobacteraceae bacterium | reverse complement strand
CCGCCGCGGCGGCTTCCGGCGATGCGGCGGGCGGTGCGGAGCTCGGCGGCTGTGCCGTGGCCGGCGCCGGCGGCGCGAGGCCCGGGGCGGGCGTGGCGAGTGCCGCGGACGGGATCACCGGCGGGGCAGCCGCGTCCGTCGCGCCGCCCGCGAGCGGCGGCGACAGCAGCATCCCCAGCAGCCACCCTGAGGCGAGCATGTGGCGAGGACGGGTCACGCGCGACAGTAGAGCACGCTGCGCAGGGCACCTCCAGCACTACCGGGCGCGGGGGGCGCTGGGCAATACTTGGCCCAAGATGAATGCGGACACGCCCAGTAGCGAGGCACAGCCGCGCCAGGCGACCCCGGGCGCTCCGGCAGCGGGTGCCCCGCTCAGTCACCTGCAGCGGCTCGAGGCCGAGAGCATCCACATCATCCGCGAGGTGGTCGCCGAATGTGCGCGCCCGGTGATGCTCTACTCGATCGGCAAGGACAGCGCGGTGATGCTGCATCTCGCCCTCAAGGCATTCTTTCCCGCCCGGCCGCCGTTTCCGCTGCTGCACGTCGATACCACCTGGAAGTTCCGCGCCATGTACGAGTTTCGCGACGCGGCCGCGAAGCGCCTGGGGCTGGAGCTGCTGGTGTACGTCAACCGCGAGGGGCTCGAGCGCGGGATCGGCCCCTTCACCCACGGCTCGCGCCTTCACACCGACGTCATGAAGACTCAGGCGCTGCGCCAGGCGCTCGAGCACTACGGCTTCGACGCCGCCTTCGGCGGCGCGCGCCGCGACGAGGAGCCGAGTCGCGCCAAGGAGCGCATCTTCTCGCTGCGCACGGCGCAGCATCGCTGGGATCCACGCCGGCAGCGCCCCGAGCTCTGGTCGCTCTACAACGCGCGCAAGGGCCCGGGTGAGAGCCTGCGGGTGTTTCCGCTGTCGAACTGGACCGAGCTCGACGTGTGGGAATACATCTGGCGCGAGAACATCGCCATCGTGCCGCTGTACTTCGCCGCCCCGCGTCCGGTGGTGGAGCGCGACGGCACGCTCATCATGGTGGACGATGAGCGCATGCCGCTCGAGCCCGGCGAGCGCCCGACGCTGCGCAAGGTGCGCTTCCGCACGCTCGGCTGCTACCCGCTCACCGGGGCGATCGAGAGCGAGGCGGACACGCTGCCGGCGATCATCCGCGAGACGCTGCTGGCGCGCACCTCCGAGCGCGCCGGAAGGCTCATCGATCGCGACGCTCCGGCATCGATGGAGAGCAAAAAGCAGGAAGGCTATTTCTGATGAGCGGCGCGCCCGCAGCGCCCGAGCGCGACCTGGCGACCTACCTGCGCTCGCTCGAGCGCCAGAGCCTGCTGCGTTTCATCGCCTGCGGATCGGTCGATGACGGCAAGTCGACACTCATCGGGCGGCTGCTGTACGAATCGCAGCAGATCTTCGCCGACGAGCTCGCTTCGCTGGCGCGCGACTCGAAGCGCAGCGGCTCCCGCGGCGGGGAGCTCGATCTGGCGCTACTGCTCGACGGGCTCGCGGCCGAGCGCGAGCAGGGCATCACCATCGACGTCGCCTACCGCTACTTCGCGAGCGAGCGGCGCAGATTCATCGTCGCCGACGCTCCCGGTCACGAGCAGTACACCCGCAACATGGTGACCGGCGCCTCGACCGCCGACCTCGCCGTGATTCTGGTCGATGCGCGCAAGGGCGTGCTCACCCAGACCCGCCGCCACAGCTTCCTCGCACAGCTGCTCGGCATCGGCACGGTGGTGCTGGCGGTCAACAAGATGGATCTGGTCGGTCATGCGCGCGCGCGCTTCGAGGAAATCGTCGCCGACTACGCCGCCTTCGCCGCGCGCATCGGGCTCACCCGGGTGACCGCCATCCCGCTCGCGGCGGTGCACGGCGACAACGTCACGAAGCCGAGCGGGAACATGCCGTGGTATGCCGGACCCACGCTGCTGCAGTTCCTCGACGAGGTGGTGGTGGAGCCGGCCGCGCCGGGCCCGTTCCGGCTGCCGGTGCAGTGGGTCAACCGCCCGGGCGCCGAGTTCCGCGGGTATTGCGGCCTCATCGCCGGCGGCTGCCTGCGCCGGGGCGATCGGGTTCGCGTGCTGCCCGGGGGACGCGAAGCGCACGTCGCGCGCATCGTCACCCTTGAGGGGGATCTCGAGGCGGCGGTCGGCGGCCAGTGCGTGACGCTCACCCTCGATGCCGAGATCGACGTCGCGCGGGGGGACGTGATCGCCCCCGCGGACGCCGCCCCGCAGCTGGCGGACCAGTTCGAAGCCACCGTCGTCTGGCTGCACGAGGAGCCGCTGCTGCAGGGCCGGACCTACCTCATGAAGGCAGGTACGCGCACCGTCACCGCCACGGTCGCGCCCCTCAAGCACCGCATCGACGTCAACACGCTCGAGCACATGGCTGCCGAGCGGCTCGAGCTCAACGACATCGGCGTATGCGAGCTCGAGCTCGACCGGCCGATCGCCTTCGAGCCCTACGCCGAGAGTCGCGCCCTCGGCGGTTTCATTCTCATCGACCGCCTGAGCAACGCCACGGTCGGCGCCGGTCTCATCCACTTTGCGCTGCGCCGTTCGCAGAACGTGCACTGGCAGGCGCTCGACGTCGACAAGAAGCTG
>DASSQU010000401.1:0-5246 GCA_035702325.1 Steroidobacteraceae bacterium | reverse complement strand
AACCAGGGCCGCGTGACCGCGCCCGTGAACGCCTTGCGCAGCCGCGCGACGAGCTCGGCGGGAGCATCGGCCGCGGCCACGAAGGCCGGCATCGGCGCGGTGTCCGTCGAGGCGAGCACGCGGATTCCGGCGGTGAGCTCCGGCGCGTGACGCGCGATGAGCAGATGCCAGTAGGCATCGAGCGGGCCCACATCGATCCTTCCGGAGCGCACGGCATCGAGCACCCGCCGCGCGGTGACGAGCTCGCCCACCATCTCGCGGTAGAGCGCCGGACGCGCGGGCGTGCGGTAAGCGAGCAGGTGGTGGCGGAAGGCGTTGAAGCCCGACTGCGAGTGGGCGACGGTCCAGCCGGCACGCGCGCCGAAGGTATCCTCGATCGTCCGGAACGGCGCGTCGTGGCGCACGATGAGGTCGGTGCGATACACGGCGCGCCCGCGCGCCCAGGGGGCCCGCGGAACGGGGGCGGCGATCGGCACCACCGGCGCCATGTTCATCGCCACGGGTAAGCCGCACATGAGCACCGCGCCGAGGTCGCGCCGTGTCCACAGCGCCTCGAGCGGCTGCGGAGCGGGGTAGGGGAGATAACGCAGCGCGACGCCCGCCTCGCGGGTGAGGTTCTCGAGCAGCGTGCGCCAGGCGGCTTCGACCTCCGGGGTCACCGCGTACATGCGGGCGTTCATGATCCACTCGCTCACCGCTCGCCCTCGCTCACCGCTCGCCACCGCGCACCGTCAGCCTGCCGGCAGCAGCTCGCGCGTGCGCCGTGCGACGTAGTCGGCCACGCGCTCGCGCACCGCCGGATCGAGCGGCGGCGGCACGTACTCGGCCAGCAGCTTCTTCCAGATCGCGGTGGCGCGCTCGGTGGCGCTGCGGCTGCCGGCATCGCGCCAGTTCTCGAAATTCGACCAGTCCGAGAGCAGCGGGCGATAGAACGCCGACTCGTAGCGCTCGAGGGTATGCGGCGCGCCGAAGAAGTGGCCGCCCGCGCCCACGCCCTTGATGGCTTCCACCGCGAGGTCGTCCTCGCTGAAAGTCACCGGCTTGAGCATCTCGGCCCAGTTGCGCAGCAGCTCCGCGTCCACCACGATCTTCTCGAGCGAGGCCGAGAGTCCCCCCTCGAGCCAGCCCGCGGCGTGGTTGATGAGGTGGCTGTGGCTCAGGATCGCCGCCTGCAGCGAGAAGGCGGTCTCGTAGGTGGACTGCGCATCGACGGTCGGCGAGGCGTTCACCGCGCTGGTGCGCACGGGCAGGCGCAGACGCCGGCCGATCTGCGCCGCCGCCAGCACCGCGTTGACGTACTCGGGCGTGCCGAAGGCCGGTGAGCCGGTGCGCATGTCGACATTGGAGGTGAAGCCGCCGAGAACGCAGGGCGCGCCGGGGCGCAGCAGCTGGCACAGCGCGACGATCGCGAGCGCCTCGGCGGTCTGCTGCACCAGGGCGCCGGCGAGCGTCACCGGGGCCATCGCGCCCATGAGCGTGAAGGGCGTGATGACCACGCACTGCCCGTGGCGTGCCATCACCATGATGTTGTCGAGGATCTCCTCGTCGACGCGGCGCGGGGAGTTGACGTTGGTGACGGTCATCAGGGTCGGGCGCACGGCCAGCTCCTCGATGCCGCAGCCGTGCTCGATGGCCGAGAGCGCGATCGCATCCTCGGCCTGCACGCCGCCGATGCCGCGCGCCGCCCACACCGTGTCGGCGCACTCGATGTGCGCCTGGTAGGTGGCGAGGTGGCGGGTCGGCACCGGCACGTCGACGGGCTCGACGACGATGCCGCCCTGCCAGTGCAGCACGCCGAGGGCGTGGGTGAGCCGGAGAATGTTGCGGAAGGCCTCGAGGTCGCCATAGCGGCGCCCGCCCTCGAGATCGCGGATGTGGGGCGCCCCGGTCACGGGCCCGAAATTCACCACGTCGCCGCCGATTTCGAGATCGCGCGCGGGATTGCGGGCGCGCAGCACGAAGCGCGCCGGTGCGAGAGCGAGCTGGGCCCCGATGAGCTCGCGCCCGAGGCGCACCAGCTGCGTGTCCTCGTCGACGAGCGCGCCGGCGCCGCGGAACACGGCGCGCGCCGCCGCGCTGCGGATCTCGAGCCCCGCCTCCTCGAGCACGCGGAACGCGGAGGCGAGGATCCGCTCGACCTGCTCGGGGCTGAGGATCTCGAGCGGCGCCCAGGGCACGGTGAGCCGCGGCAGCGGCGCGAGTGACGGGCCGGTGGAGCGCGGGGTGCGGGCGCGCTCGCGCCGCCGCGGGCTCGCGGGCGCGTCGGTCATTCGGCTAACGGGTTGCGGGCGCTGGCGGCGGAGGCTCCGCGGGCTCGCCCGGAGCGGGACCGGGACCAGGCCCCGCAGGTGGCGGGCCGAGGTCGCGGTGCTGCTCCATCCAGGGGCAATACGCGCCGTGCATACGGTCCATCCACGGGCGGAAGCCGCAATGACGGGCGTGCGCCGCCGCGAAGATCGCCCCGAGGACGATCAGGCCCGCCAGCGTGAAGGACCAGAAGCCGAGGTAGCGGCCGAAGCTGCGCAGCGAACCCTCGGTTCGCGTCGCGAGCACCAGCACCACGTAGCCCGCGACCGTGAGCGCGGTCGCGGGAATGAGCGCGAGGAAATAGATCATGTGAGGACTCTCCGTGCCCGGAGAGCCGATCTTACAGCTTGCTGTGCTCGACGTGACGCTCGCGGTGCATCAGCGTCCACTCGGCATGCTCGGTGAGCGCGGCATCGCCGAGCGCGAGCAGAATGGCGCGCTGCTCGGCGGGCTCGTCGGTGCGATCCAGCGCGGCGCGCGCGGCGCGGAAGATGCGCTGCATGAAGCGGTACTGGCGGATCAGCTCCTTGTCCGCCTTGCGGTGCGCGTAGGCCTCGCGCACCGCGGCGACGATCGACAGCACCGCCATGATCATGACGAGCGTCGTCTTGGTCTCGGGCGCGAGCCGCAGCGCAAACAGCGCGAGAAACACGCTGATGGCGATGCCGCCCCACAGACTGATCCCGCCGATGGTCTCGGTGATGCGGTGCACGCCGGTGCGCTCGGCGGTCTTGCGCTCGAAGTAATCGAGCTGCCCGGAGCGGCCCGATTCCCCGACCCACTCCCTGATCACTTCGGTGAGCGCTCCGGTGGCGGGCTTGGGCGGCGGGTAGAGGCTCGCGGCACGCATGATGTTGCGGATCCAGCCGAGCTCGATGTTCTGGCGCTGCAGGAAATTGTCATGGAAGAACTCGTGCTCGATGGCGGCGGTGATGCCGGCGCGGCGCCAGTAGGACTGCACCCGCAGGCCCTCGGCCAGGGCGCGGTAATCGAGGTACTTGCGGTGCCAGCCGTTGCGGTGCGCGAGCACCGCCACGAAGCCGCCGCAGGCGAAGAGGGCGAGGAAGAGATAGATGAGGCTGTTCTGCTCCTCGAGGTGCGAATAGAAGGCGAACGCGATCCCCATGAGCGCCGCGAGCGTATAGGTGGTGCGCATCGCGAGCAGCACCCGGCGCTGGAAGTGGATCGCGAGGAAGTCCGCCGCCTTGAACACGCTCTCGACCGTGGGGATATCGGCCCGCGCCTCGCCTGCAGCCGCCGATGCGCCGGTCCTCGCCGATTCGCCCGTCCCGGCCGATTCAGCCCCTTCCGGCCCGCAGCCGTAGCGCCGGCAATCGAGGTTGAAGTCGGCCATGCGCGTGAACAGCAGCCGGTAATCCTCCGGCATCGCGCTCGCGGGCGCAGTCCCCTCGGCGGTGCGCCACAGGGTCTCAAGCGGCGCGAGCCCGCTCTCCACCGAGCCGTCGGCAGCCTGGCGCGAGCACACGATGTGATAGAGCAGCCGCTCGTCGCCGCCGCCGAGCACCTGCCGCGCGCCGGGATGGCGCTCGATCAGCCCCGGCAGGAGGCCGCTGAAGTGATACTTCACGATCTGCGCCGTGCCCCCGAGGCGATGGGAGTCGCGGCCGTTCCAGATGGCGAGCAGGATGTGGCAGTGGCTCGCGATGTAGACCCCTGCCTGGGCGTAGTGCCGGTCGCGCGGCGGGCCGTCCGACCCGATGGTGTGACGCGAGTGCCCCTTGAGGAGCGGCAGCTGCACGACCTCGGCCCGCGCGCACAGCGCCTCGAAGCGCTCGCGCACCACCGCGGTGCTGAAATCCTCGACGTAGAGATCGGGCGGCAGGGGGAGCGGCGCCACCAGGCGCGCGCCCGCGGCGAGCGCCTCCCCGGCGACGAGCTGGTCGCCCCCTTCGGCGAGCGCCGACAGCACGACGAGCGGCATCTGCGGAAACTCGCGCTGCAGGCGCTCGAAGAATTCGCGCACCCGCGCCCGCACCGGCTCGATTTCTCCGGCGGCGATGTCCCGGTGGCTGGTGACACCGACGATCAGGGGGATCATGTAGCCGGAGAGTGCTGCGGGCGCTTCAGGGTCAGGCGGCGAGGATGGCGCCGGGAATAATCGCACGAAGCGCGCACGGCTGTCACACGCGCCGCCGCGCGCTTGCGCGCGGCACGGACTGATCCGAACATCCTGCGGTCATGAGTAAGCATAGCTCCCCGGTCAGCGCGGCTGACATCGAGGCCTTCAGCGCCGATGGCGCGGTGGTGCTGCGCGGGCTGCTCGGGCCGGCGGAGGTCGCGCTGCTGCGCGCCGGCATCGAGGCGAATCTCGCGCGCCCCAGCCCGCGGGCCAAGGTGGCGAGCACGGCGGACGATCCGGGGTACTTCGTCGAGGATTTCTGCTGCTGGACGGAGAACGGGCACTACCGCCGCGTCATCTTCGAGTCGGCGCTCGGGGAGGCGGGCGGGCGGCTCATGCGCAGCTCCCTCGCCCGGCTCTACCACGATCACATGCTCACCAAGGAGCCGGGTACCCGCGCCCGCACACCCTGGCACCAGGATCAGCCCTACTACAACGTCGCGGGCCGGCAGAACTGCAGCTTCTGGATTCCGGTCGATCCGGTGCGCCGCGAGTCGACGCTCGAAATCGTCGCCGGCTCGCACCGCGGCCCGTGGCTGATGCCCCGCTCCTTCCGCGAGCGCGAGGCCAGGTGGTTTCCCGAAGGGACGCTCGCCGATCTGCCGGACATCGAGGCCGAGCGCAGCCGCTACCCAATCCTCGGCTGGGAACTCGAGCCGGGTGACGCCGTGCTCTTCCACATGCTCACCCTGCACGCAGCGGGCGGAGCCGACCGCCGGCGGCGGGCCTTCTCGATCCGGTTCATCGGCGACGACGTCACGCACGCGCCACGCCGTTGGACGACGTCCCCGGACTTCCC
>DASSQU010000400.1:0-2034 GCA_035702325.1 Steroidobacteraceae bacterium | reverse complement strand
CATCCATCGCCCGCCAGCACCTGATGGCGATCGCCGCGGACCCGGCGTGCGCGCTGCCGCCGGCGACGCTCTTTCTCATGGGCCGGCTCGCCGAGCACCACGCCCGCGTCACGGCGCAGGCGCGCGGCACGCTCGCCAGGCACTGGCGCAAGGTTCGCGGCCGGCGCTGGAAGGCGCTGCGCGCGACGCTCGCCGGGCTCCGGGATGGGGCGCCGGAGGCGCGCGACCCGCCAGCGGATGCGGACGCGCTCGCCGCGGCTGCGAGTGCCGGCTCCGCATCGACCTCGGCTCACGCACAACCTCTTTGATCCCTGACGTCCCGGCGGGCGCATGGAGCTGCTCATCGTCCGGCACGCCATCGCCCGGGAGCGCAACGCGCGGCGCTGGCCGGACGATGCCGCTCGCCCCTTGTCCCCGCAGGGGGCCGGGCGCGCACGCAAGGCGGCGGCCGGCCTGAAGGCCTTAGGCCCCCGCCCGCTGCGCGTGCTGGTGAGCCCCCTGGTGCGTGCGCGGGAAACCGCTGCGATCCTCACGCGCCACGCGGGCTGGCCCGCGGCTAGCGAGTGCCCCGAGCTCGCCCCGGGTGCGGACCCCGGGGCGCTGCTCGCGGCGATCCGGCATGCGGGCACGACAAGAGTCGCAGTCGTCGGCCACGAGCCCGACCTCGGTCGCCTAGTGGGCGCGTGTCTCGGCGGGGCACCTCCGCAGGGGTGGCAGCTCAGGAAGATGGGCGCGGCGCTCGTGACCTTCGCGGGCACGGCACAGGCCGGCCGCGGGCGGCTCGAGTGGCTCGTGCCCGCGCGGATCCTGCGCGCCGCGCGCTGAATTGCGGCCCTGTCAGTGAGCTCCCGCGGCGGCGGCCTCGCCCCCGCCCGCGTGCACCGGACGCGCGAGCCACACGAGGGCGATCATGATGAGAAACAGCACGCCCGAGACGTAGAAGATATCGTTCGCGGACAGCATGAAGGCCTGGGCATCGACCAGGCGATTGAGGAGCGCGTAGCTCTGGGCGGTCCCGAAGCCGTGCGCGTGGAGCGTCGCGAAGGCCTGCGAGGCGGCGGGACTCGACGGCGTCAGCTGCTCGACCAGCTGCGCGTGGTGGAGCGTCGCGCGGCGCTCCCATAGCGTCGTAGTGATCGAGGTGCCGAAGGAGCCGGCCGTGATGCGGGCGAAGTTCGAGAGCCCCGAGGCGGCCGGGATGCGCTCGGGCGGCAGCCCGGAGAGCGTCAGCGTGAGGAGCGGAATGAAGAATGCCGCCGCCCCCGCCCCCTGGATGAGCGTCGGCACGAGCAGCGTCCAGAGCGTCGCGTCGGTGTTGAAATCCGAGCGCATGAAAAAGACGAGCGCAAAGATCGCGAACGAGATCGTCACCAGGATCCTCGGATCCACCCGGTGCACGATGCGCCCGACGTAGGGGGTGAACACCATGGCGAGCAGTCCGACGGGCGCGAGCACCAGTCCCGCGAGCGTCGCGGTGTATCCCATGTACTGCTGCAGCCAGAGCGGCAGCAGCACCACGTTGCCGAAGTAGAGCCCGTAGCCGAGGAGCAGCGCCACGGTGGCCACCGAGAAATTGCGCCGGCCGAAGAGCGAGAGATCGACGATCGGGTGCTCCTCGGTGAGCTCCCAGATGAGGAAGATCCCGAACGCCACCACCGCGACGCACCCGAGCGCCACGATCTCGGTGGAGTTGAACCAGTCGAGATCCTTGCCCTTGTCGAGCAGGACCTGCATGGCGCCGACCCAGATGATGAGGAGCCCGAGCCCCACGGTGTCGACCGGCACGCGTGCGGTGGGCGTCTCGCGCCGGTGATAGATCCCCCAGGTGACGATCGCCGCCGCGATCCCGACCGGCACGTTGATATAGAAGATCCACGGCCAGGAAATGTTGTCGGTGATCCAGCCGCCGAAGACCGGGCCGACCACCGGCGCGACCAGCGTGGTCATGGCCCACATGGCCAGCGCCGTGCCGGCGCGATTGCTCGGATAGCTGGAAAGCAGGATCGACTGCGATAGCGGGATCATGGGACCGGC
>DASSQU010000399.1:0-2849 GCA_035702325.1 Steroidobacteraceae bacterium | reverse complement strand
CAGCCACAGCTCCGCCGCGCGCAGGCCCGCGGACTCGAGGCGGCAGGTGCGGACACGACCCGGTTTGCGGGTCTGCAGCAGGCCGCACTCCTCGAGCAGCCGCAGGTGCTGCATCACCGCGGGGAGTGACATGGCCAGCGGCTCCGCCAGCTCGAGGACCGATGCGTCACGGTCGGCCAGACAGGCGACGATCCAGCGCCGCGTCGGGTCGGCGAGCGCGCGAAACACCTGATCGAGCTGAGCGTCGAGCATCCGCCCAACTATGGGCGCGCGCGGCTGTCAGTCAATCCGTGGAAAGTTAAGCAAGTGCTTAACTATTCGCAAAGGGACCTATCACAACGCCACCTATCAGAGCGCCGTGTCGGAGCGCCGTGTCGGAGCGCCTCCCGCGGCCCTTCAGGACAGCAGCTCGACGTTCCCGCCGATCGCGGCGGTATTGACCGACAGCGTCCGCTCGGTGGCGAAGCGCAGCAGGTAGTGCGGACCGCCCGCCTTCGGTCCCGTGCCCGAGAGCCCCTGGCCGCCGAACGGCTGCACGCCGACCACCGCACCGATCATGCTGCGGTTGACGTAAGTGTTGCCGACCGGCACGGAGCGGAATACGTGCTCGGCCACGCCTTCCACGCGGCTGTGCACGCCGAGGGTGAGCCCGAAGCCGGTGTTGCGGATCGCCTCCAGCACCTGCGGCAGTTGCCCGCGCGCGTAACGCGCGACGTGCAGGATCGGGCCGAATTCCTCGGTCCTGAGCTGATCGAGCGCACGCAGCTCGAACACCTGCGGCGGAAAGTAGTAACCGGGCGGCAGCGCCGGGTCGGCCTCGCAGGCGTACAGCAGATTCGCCTCGGCGCGCATGCGCTCCGCATGTCGCGCCAGGCGCTGCCTCGCGGCCTCCGAGATCACCGGTCCGACGTCGGTGGCGAGCTCCCAGGGAGGGCCTACCGCCAGGCACTGCATGGCACCGACCAGCATCTCGATCACGCGCGCGGCAATCTCCTGCTGCAGGTACAGCACCCGCAGCGCCGAGCAGCGCTGCCCGGCGCTGGTGAACGCCGAGGTGATGACGTCGTCGACCACCTGCTCGGTGAGCGCGGTGGGATCGACCACCATGGCATTCACGCCGCCGGTCTCGGCGATGAGCGGCACGATCGCACCGTCGCGGGCGGCGAGCGTGCGGTTGATCGCGGTTGCCGTGGCGGTGGAGCCGGTAAACGCCACCCCGGCGAGCGCCGGGTGGGTGAGCGCCGCCGCGCTGAAAGGCGGCCCCTCGCACGGGGTGAGCTGCAGCACCGCCCCCGGAATGCCGGCCGCGTGCAGCACGCGCGTCATGGCGTGCGCGATCAGCGGCGTCGCCGGCGCGGGCTTGGCGATCACCGCGTTGCCCGCGGCGAGCGCCGCGGTGATCTGCCCGGTGAAGATCGCCAGCGGGAAGTTCCACGGGCTGATGCACGCGAACACGCCGCGGCCGTGCAGCGAGAGCGTATTGCGCTCGCCGGTCGGGCCGCGCAGCTCCTGCGGCGCACCGAACAGCTCGAGGGCCCGGGCGGCGTAGTAGCGGCAGAAATCGACCGCCTCGCGCAGTTCCGCGACTGCGTCGGGAAGCGTCTTGCCTGCCTCGCGCACCAGCAGGCTCAGGAACTCGCCGCGGCGCTCCTCGAGCAGCGCCGCGGCCCGCGTCAGGATTGCGGCGCGCTCGCTCGCCGGGGTGCCGTCCCAGGCGGGCTGCGCGGCAGCCGCTTGCGTCAGCGCCGTGCGGATCTCGTCCGCGGTCGCATCGCGGGAGAGTCCCACGGTCATGCGGGTGTCGGCCGGCGAGCGGATTACCACGTTCGCGTCGCTGGCCGCGCGGCCGTCGAGGATCGGGCCGCCGGCGTAACTCTCGCCGGCGCGCGTGCGCAGCTCGGCCTCGAGGGCCGCGAGCGCGGCCGGATCGCCGAAATCCTCGCCGGCGGAATTGGTGCGCTCGGAGCCGTACAGGCGCGGCGGCTCGCGCACGCGCACTGCTGCGGCGGAGGACTGCCCGGCACCGAGGGACGTGAGGGGATCGTGCACGACCTGCTCCACGGGAATCTGCGGATTCATGAATTGATGAACGAAGGAACTGTTGGCGCCGTTCTCGAGCAGCCGCCGCACCAGGTAGGGCAGCAGATCCTCGTAGGTGCCGACCGGCGCATACACCCTGACCGGCGCCAGCGTCGGAACTTCGGCGCGCGCCGCGTCGTAGAGCGGCTCGCCCATGCCGTAGAGGCGCTGGAACTCGTAGCTCGCGCCCGCGGGCGCGAGCTCCAGCACCGCCGCCACGGTGAAGGCGTTGTGGGTCGCGAACTGCGGGTAAATGATCTCGCGGGCGGCGAAGAGCTTCTGCACGCACTCGAGGTAACTGGCGTCGGTGGCGGCCTTGGAGGTGTAGACCGGGAAGCTCGCGAGGCCGAGCTCCTGCGCCCGCTTGATCTCGCTGTCCCAGTAGGCACCCTTCACCAGCCGCACCGTCATGCGCCGCCGGCACCCGCGCGCGAGCTCGGCCAGCCAGGCGAGTACCAGCGGGGCGCGCCGGCCGTAAGCCTGGACCGCGAGCCCGAGCCCGTCCCAGTCGCGCGTCGCGTCGTCGCGCGCCAGCGCCTCGAGCACCTCGAGCGACAGGTCGAGCCGGTCGGCTTCCTCGGCATCGACTGTGAGACCGACGCCGGCACGGGCCGCGTGGCGCGCCAGCTCGAGCATGCGCGGCACGAGCTCCCCGCAGACCCGGCCGCTCTGCAACAGCGTGTAGCGCGGCTCGAGCGCCGAGAGCTTCACCGATATGCCCGAGCGTGCGTGCACCGGGCCCGGCGGCTGCTGGCTCAAGGCCCCGATCG
>DASSQU010000398.1:0-14766 GCA_035702325.1 Steroidobacteraceae bacterium | reverse complement strand
GCACGGCCTGCACATGAGCAACTGGCAGGAGGAGGCCGACGATATCTGGTGCACGGCCGCGCGGGATTTCCAGGATGCCCGCGCGGTGGCGGCCGAGCTCGCCATTCCGCTGCACCGGGTGAGCTTCGCCGCCGAGTACCGCGCGCGCGTGTTCGCACAGTTCCTCGGCGAGCACCGCGCCGGCCGCACCCCCAACCCCGACGTGCTGTGCAACCGCGAGATCAAGTTCGGCGCGGCGCTCGGTTATGCCCGGCGGCTCGGGGCCACGCGCTTCGCCACCGGCCACTACGCGCGCCTGGTGCCGGGCGCGCACGGCATCGAGCTGCACCGGGCGCGCGATGCCGCCAAGGACCAGAGCTATTTCCTGCACGCGGTGCCGGCGGCGCAGCTCGCCGCAACGCTCATGCCGCTCGGGGAACTCACCAAGGCCGCCGTGCGCGAGCGCGCGCGGCGCGCCGGGCTGCCGGTGTTCGACAAGCCCGACAGTACCGGTATCTGCTTCATCGGCGAGCGTCCGTTCCGCGATTTCCTCGGCCGCTACCTGCCGCGCACCCCCGGGCCGATCGAGTCCCCCGAAGGCGAGCGGCTCGGCACCCACGCCGGACTCGCCTTCTACACCCTCGGTCAGCGCGCCGGCCTCGGGCTCGGAGGCCGCCACGGGCGGCCGCAGCAGCCGTGGTACGTGGCCGCCAAGGATCCCGCGCGCAACGTGCTGCTGGTGGTGCAGGGACGCGATCATCCCCTGCTCGCGAGCAGCGCACTCACCACCGGGCCGTGGCACTGGCTCGGCCCGCCCGCGGCGGGCGCGATGCGCTGCGCGGTGAAGGTGCGCTACCGCCAGAGCGCGCAGGCGGCGCTGCTCGAGCCGCGGCGCGACGGCAGCGCGCGGGTGTACTTCGAGGAGCCGCAGCGCGCGGTGACGCCCGGGCAGTACGCGGTCGCGTACGACGGCGAGCGCTGCCTCGGCGGCGCCGTCATCGACGAGGTTACGGGCCGGGCCGCGCGTTCGGCAGCCGCCTGACGGGAGCCGAGCATGATCAACAGCTTTCGCGCCCGCTCCATGCTCAATGCGGGCGATCGGTCCTACGAGATCTGGAGCCTCTCCGCGCTGCCGCAGGACAAGGTGGCGCGGCTGCCGTATTCGCTGAAGATCCTGCTGGAGAACCTTCTGCGCTGCGAGGACGGCGTCATCGTGACGCTCGCCGACATCGAGGCGCTGCTCGAGTGGAAGCCCTCCGCGAGCCCGGCCCACGAGATCGCCTTCACCCCCTCGCGGGTCATCCTGCAGGACTTCACCGGCGTGCCGTGCATCGTCGACCTCGCCGCCATGCGCGACGCCATCGTCGAGCTCGGGGGCGACCCGGAGCGCGTCAATCCGCTCAATCCCGCCGAGCTGGTCATCGACCACTCGGTGCAGGTCGATCAGTACGGCACGCCCGGCGCGCTCGCCGCCAACACCGCCATCGAATTCCGCCGCAACCGCGAGCGCTACGCGTTCCTGCGCTGGGGTCAGACCGCGTTCCGCAACTTCGCGGTCGTGCCGCCGAGCACCGGCATCGTCCACCAGGTGAATCTCGAGTACCTCGCGCGGGTGGTGTTCGACGCCGAGCGCTCCGGCGTGCGCCGCGCCTATCCCGACACGCTGCTCGGAACCGACTCGCACACCACCATGGTCAACGGCCTCGGCGTCCTCGGCTGGGGGGTGGGCGGCATCGAGGCCGAGGCGGCCATGCTGGGCCAGCCGGTGACCATGCTGATCCCGCAGGTGATCGGCTTTCGCCTCGAGGGACGGCTGCAGCCGGGGGCGACCGCCACCGACCTGGTGCTCACGGTCACCGAGATGCTGCGCAAGAAGGGCGTGGTCGACAAGTTCGTGGAGTTCTGCGGCGACGGCCTCGCCAACCTGCCGCTCGCCGACCGCGCCACCATCGCCAACATGGCTCCCGAGTACGGCAGCACCTGCGGCATCTTCCCCATCGACGCGGAGACGGTCCGCTACCTCGAGCTCTCCGGCCGCGCGCGCGAGCGCATCGAGCTGGTGAGCAACTACGCCCGGGCCCAGGGCCTGTGGCGCAACCAGGGCGCGGGCACCGCCCGCTACAGCGACGAGCTCGAGCTCGACCTCGCGAAGGTGGAGCCGAGTCTCGCCGGCCCGCGCCGTCCGCAGGACCGCGTCCCGCTCCGGACCGCGCGCCAGGTGTACCGCAGCAGCGCCCGCAAGGCGGCCGACGAGCGCACCGCGCGCAATCCCGCCGCCGCCGGCGTCGCGACCGCCGAGCTCGACGGCCAGACGGTCGAGCTGCGCGACGGCGCGGTGCTGATCGCGGCGATCACCAGCTGCACCAACACCTCGAATCCCTCGGTCATGGTCGGCGCGGGACTGCTGGCGCGCAAGGCGCGCGAGCGCGGGCTCACCTCCAGGCCGTGGGTGAAGACGAGCCTCGCGCCCGGGTCACGCGTGGTGACCGATTACCTCACCAAGGCCGGCCTGCTCGATGATCTCGCCGCCCTGGGCTTCAACCTCGTGGGCTACGGTTGCACTACCTGCATTGGGAACTCCGGCCCCCTCAAGCCCGAGATCTCCGCGGCCGTCAAGGCCGGCGACCTCACCGCCTGCGCGGTGCTGTCCGGCAACCGCAACTTCGAGGGACGGGTGCACCCCGAGGTGCGCATGAACTTCCTCGCCTCCCCGCCGCTCGTGGTCGCCTACGCGCTCGCCGGCTCGCTCGACGTCGATCTCACCAGCGAGCCGCTCGGCACCGGCAGTGACGGCAAGCCGGTGCAGCTCGCCGACATCTGGCCGAGCGATGCCGAAGTGCAGGAGGCGATCAAGCGCTCGGTCGATTCGCAGATGTTCCGCTCGAGCTACGCGAGCGTCTTCAAGGGCGACGAGAACTGGGCGGGCATCGAGGTGCCCGCCGGCCAGCGCTACCGCTGGGACCCGCAGTCGACCTACGTGAAGCACCCGCCGTACTTCGCGGGCATGACCGCCACACCCCCGCCGCTCGCCGACGTGCGCGGGGCGCGGGTGCTCGCGCTCCTCGGTGACTCGGTCACCACCGACCACATCTCGCCGGCCGGCAACATCGCGCGCAGCAGTCCCGCCGGGCGCTACCTGATCGAGCAGGGCGTGCAGCCCCAGGACTTCAACTCCTACGGCGCGCGCCGCGGCAATCACGAAGTGATGGTGCGCGGCACTTTCGCCAACATCCGGCTGCGCAACCTGCTGGTGCCCGGCGTCGAGGGCGGGGTCACGGTGCACCTGCCCGACGGCGGACAGGCCGCGATCTACGACGCCGCGATGCGCTACCGCGAGGAAGGCGTGCCGCTCGTGGTGCTCGCCGGGCGCGAGTACGGCACCGGCTCCTCGCGGGACTGGGCCGCGAAGGGCACGATGCTGCTCGGCGTGCGGGCGGTCATCGCCGAGAGCTTCGAGCGCATCCATCGCTCGAATCTGATCGGCATGGGAGTCGCGCCGCTGCAGTTCCCCGCCGGCAAGGGCGCCGCGGCGCTCGGCCTCACGGGGCGCGAGCTCATCGACATCGAGGGCCTGAGCCGCGGCGATGCCACCGAAGTCACCGTCAGGGCGACGCCCCCGGCCGGCAAGCCGATCCAATTCACCGCCCGCCTGCGCATCGACACGCCGAAGGAGCGCGAGTACTACCGGCACGGAGGCATCCTGCAGTACGTGCTCAGGCAGCTCGCCGCGACTCCGGTGGCGCCGTCCTGACGCGCGGCGCCGCTTCCGCAGCAGCGCCCGGCGGCGCGCGCGCCGCGACCGCCCGCACGCTCGCGCTCTTCGACCTCGACGGCACGATCACCCGGCACGACACCCTGTGGGCTTACGTGCACGGTTTCCTGCACCGCCACCCGGCGCGCGTGCCGCGGCTCGCACGCGTGCTGCCGGTGCTGGTGCGCTTCTCGCGCGGCCTCGCGGATCACGGCGAGCTGAAGGCCGCCTTGATCCGCGCCACGCTCGGGGGCGTCCGGCGTGAGGTCCTCGAGGCGTGGACCGCGCAGTTCGTGCCGCGTCTCCTCGCGCGGGGGCTGCGTGCCGACGCCCGCAGCGAGATCGCTCGCTACCGCGCGGGCGGCGCCCACCTGGTGCTGCTCAGCGCGAGCGTCGATCTGTACGTGCCCGCCATCGGCCGGGCGCTCGGCTTCGACGAGGTGCTGTGCACCGAAGTGCGCTGGGACGGCACACGGCTCGACGGCACGCTTGCGAGCCCCAATCGCCGCGGCGCCGAGAAGGCCCGCCTGCTCGCCGAGCTGCGCCGGCGACACCCGGGGCTCGCGGTCGTGGCCTACGCGGATGCGGCGAGCGATCTGGCGCATCTCGCCCTGGCCGACCGCGGCGTGCTGGTGAACGGCACGCCGGCTACGCGGCGTGCCGCCCGCGGGCTCGGCCTCGAGTGCGTGCGCTGGCGCTGAGGACCGGTCCGCGGGTGTAATAAAACTCCTGCTGCCCGGGTCTTGTCCTATGTTCGGGCGGCACTCTCGGCAGGTGCCCGCGGCCTGCGGCGGAGCGTGAATGATCATCGCGGTACTGGCATTTCTCGGTGGTGTGCTGACGATCCTCAGCCCCTGCATTCTGCCCGTGGTGCCGCTGGTGCTCGCGCGCACCGACCAGTCGTTCGCGCGCAGCACGCTGCCGCTCCTCCTCGGCATGGCGGCGAGCTTCGCCGCCATCTCCACCCTCGCCGCGGTCGGCGGCGGCTGGGCCGTCGAGCTGAACGACTACGGCCGCATGGCGGCGCTCGCGCTGCTGGCGCTGAGCGCGCTCGCACTGCTCTCGCGGCGCCTGGCCGCGTGGCTCACCCGTCCCCTGGTTGCGATCGGCGCGCGCCTCGCTGCCGGACGACCCGGTGCCGAACCCCGCGGCATCGCCACCTCGCTCGTGCTCGGCCTGGCGACCGGGCTCCTGTGGGCGCCGTGCGCCGGTCCGATCCTCGGGCTGATCCTCACCGGCGCGGCGCTCCGGGGACCGGGCGCCGGCACTACGCTGGCGCTCCTTGCCTATGCGCTCGGTGCCGCGGGCTCGCTCGCGCTGCTCGCCGCGGCCAGCACGCGCGTCATCGCGGCGCTCAAGCGTTCCTTCGCCGCCGGCGAGTGGGTGCGGCGCGTGCTCGGCGCGGGCGTGCTGGCTGCGGTGGCGGCCATCGGCTTCGGCCTCGACACGGGGCCGCTGACGCGCCTGTCCGTGGCCAACACCAATCGCCTCGAGCAGGCGCTGATCGAGCGCATCGCACCCCGCGCGCGGCCCGGCGGCGCGCCGGCGATGATCGGCGCCATGACCGGCGCCATGACCGGCACCATGACCGGCACCATGACCGGCGCCATGACCGGCGCCATAACCGGCGCCATGACCGGCGCCATGACCGGCAACGCGACATCCGCGCCCGCGGCGGACGCGTCGGCTCCGAGCCCGCTCGCCGCGCTCGCAGGCGCCGTGGCCTGGCTGAACTCGCCACCGCTCTCGGCGCAGTCGCTGCGCGGCAAGGTGGTGCTCGTCGACTTCTGGACCTACTCCTGCATCAACTGCCTGCGTGCCCTGCCCTACGTGAAGAGCTGGTACGCCCGCTACCACGATCAGGGCCTGGTGGTGATCGGCGTGCACGCACCTGAATTCGCGTTCGAGAAGAACGCGGCCAACGTCGCGCGCGCGGTGCACGAGCTCGGCATCACTTATCCCGTGGCCCTCGACAACGACTACGCGGTGTGGCGCGCGTTCGACAACCACTACTGGCCGGCGCATTACTTCATCGACGCCGGGGGACGCATCCGCGGCGACCACTTCGGCGAGGGCGACTACGCCGAGTCCGAAGCGCTCATCCGGCAGTTGCTCGAGCAGGCCGGTGCGGCCAACCTCGGCGGCGCCGCGGGCGAGATCCGCGCCACCGGCGTCGAGGCCGCGCCCGACGAGGCGGATCTGCGCTCGCCCGAGACCTACATCGGATACGAGCGCGCCGAGCACTTCGTCTCACCGGGCGGCGCCGTGCACGACCTCCCTCACGAGTACCCGACGCCACGCAGGCTGGCGCTGAATGACTGGTCGCTGTCGGGTCCGTGGCGCATCGAGGCCGAGCGCGCCGTCGCCACCGGCGCTCGCGCCGGAATCGCGTTCCGCTTCCGTGCGCGCGATCTGCATCTGGTGCTCGGCGCCGGCGACCCGCCTCACGCCGTGCGCTTCCGCGTCACCATCGACGGCCGCGAGCCGGGGCGGGATCACGGCAGCGACGTCGGACCCGACGGCACGGGCAGCGTGCGCGAGCAGCGCCTCTATCAGCTGCTGCGTCAGCACGCGCCCGCGGCCGAGCATACGTTCGCGATCGAATTCCTCGATCCCGGCGTGCAGGCGTATTCTTTTACCTTCGGCTAGATGGAGCGTAGCCATGAGCGACGAGCGCAACCGCGGCATCTCCCGCCGCAGAATCCTCAGCGGAGCGCTGACCCTGGGGGTCGCCGTGACCGGTAGCCGCCTGGCGGGCGCGGCGCTGGTCTCGGGCCCGAAGGGCGCCGACGCGGTGACCATCGAGGCATTCGCGCCGGACGGCAGGAGCCGCGGCATCGGGAGCGTCGCGCGCGTCGTCAAGACGGATGCCGAGTGGCGCGCCCAGCTGTCGCTGCTCTCCTGGGAAGTCACGCGCCACGACGGCACCGAGCCCGCCTTCAGCGGTCCTTACAACAGCAACCACCGCGACGGACTCTATGCCTGCATCTGCTGCGGCACGATGCTGTTCGACTCGCGTACCAAGTTCGAGTCCGGCACCGGCTGGCCGAGCTTCTACCGGCCGATCTCGCGCTACAACGTCGTGGAGCGCAGCGACAGCAGCCTGGGTATGCAGCGCATAGCGGTCTCGTGCAAGCGCTGCGACGCGCATCTCGGGCACGTCTTCGACGACGGGCCGCGGCCGACCGGGCTGCGTTACTGCATGAACTCGGTAGCGCTCGCCTTCACACCGCGCACCTGAGACGCCGCCCCGGAGGAATCATGCCGTTCGTCGCACTTCGCACCCTCGCGCCGGTTCTCGTGTCGGCGGCGCTGCTGCTCGCCGGCAGCTGCGCCGCGGCCGGGGAGACCTCCGCAGCCATCCCCGCGCCCCGGGTCGACAATCCCAGGGCGGCCGGACGCATGCAGACGGCGGTGCTCGCCGGCGGTTGCTTCTGGGGCATGCAGGGCGTGTTCGAGCACGTGCGCGGCGTGCGCGAGGTGCTGGCCGGATATTCGGGCGGCTCGCGCCTCACCGCCCAGTACCAGGACGTCGAGACCGGCCACACCGGGCACGCCGAGTCGGTGCAGATCGTCTTCGATCCCGCCGAGCTCAGCTACGGCGAGCTGCTGCAGATCTACTTCTCGGTGGCCCACGACCCCACCGAGCTCGACCGCCAGGGGCCGGACCGGGGCAACCAGTACCGCTCGGCCATCTTCTACGCCGACGACAACCAGCGTCACATCGCCGAGAGCTACATCGCGCAGCTCGCCGGGGATAAGGCGTTCACGCAGCCGATCGTGACCCAGGTGGCGGCGCTGCGCGGCTTCTACCGCGCCGAGGACTATCACCAGGACTTCTATCTCAAGAATCCCGGCTACCCGTACATCGTCATCAACGACCTGCCGAAGATCCGCGAGCTCAAGGCGCTCTACCCCGGCTACTATCGCGACGCCCCGGTGACGGTCGGCGCGCGCTAGTCTCGCCGGGTCTGAGCGAGGACTACCCCGGTCATTGTCTGTGTGTGTGTGAACTCCAGTTCACACCGCCTATGTGTGTGTGAACTCCAGTTCACAGTGGCCAGCCAGGAGGCCGAACGCGCGGCGGTGCGCGCCCCAGCACCCCAGCGCCCCGGCGCCCCAGCACCCCAGCGCCCCGGCTACGGGTGGGTTGGCTCTCACATCGAAGTACGGATCTGCCACAGCTCGGGGAAGAACCTCAGCTCGAGCGCCTTGGCGAGATAGGCGACGCCGCTGGTGCCGCCGGTCCCCGGCTTGTAGCCGATGATGCGCTCGACTGTCTTCAGGTGATGGAAGCGCCACAGCTGGAAGTTGTGATCGAGATCCACCAGCCGCTCGGCGAGCTCGTACAGGTCCCAGGCCTGGTCGGCGTTGTGATACACACCGAGCCAGGCCCCGGCCACCTGCTTGCTCGCCACATAGGGCTCGCTGAAGTCGCGTGACAGATAGCCTTCGGGGATCCCGTAGCCCCGGCGGCTGAGGAGGCGCAGCACTTCGTCGTACAGCGACGGCGCCGCGAGGGCGCGCTGCAGCGCCTCGTAGGCCTCCGGGTCGCGCTGGTGGACCGCCACCATCTCGGCGTTCTTGTTGCCGAACAGGAACTCGAGCATGCGGTACTGCAACGACTGGAAGCCCGACGAGCGCCCGAGCGCGTTGCGGAACGCCGAGTACTCGAACGGCGTCATGGTGGAGAGCACGTCCCAGACGGTGAGCAGCTGCGTCTGGGTGCGCGAGATGCGCGCCAGCATCTTGAGCGCCGGAGACAGGTCGTCGCGCCGCACGCATTCGAGCGCCGCGGTGAGCTCGTGCAGCATCAGGCGCATCCACAGCTCCGACACCTGGTGCACGATCAGGAACAGCATCTCGTTGTGCTCGCGCGAGAGCGGACGCTGCGCGCTGAGCAGCTTGTCGAGCTGCAGATACTGGCCGTAGGAAAGCGAAGAGCCGAGGTCCCAGTGGACCGCCTCGTCGGCCAGCTCGACGCGCCCGGTCTTGTCGTAGTCGCGGGTGCTCATGGGGACCGATGGTACACGCCGCGGACCCCGCGGCAACCTCGCGCGCGGCAGACGCGGACGCCGCGATCCGCTAGGATCGCGCGCCAGTCACCGTCCGGTGAGAACAGCGTGAGCACCCCGCTTCTCGAAGTCCGCGAGCTCGTCAAGCAGTATCCCGCCGCCACCGCGGTCGACCACGTGTCCTTCAGCGTGCCGGCCGGCAGCTGCTTCGGGCTGCTCGGCCCCAACGGCGCCGGCAAGACCACCACCGTCGAGATCATGGAGGGAATCCTGCCCGCCACCGCAGGCGAGGTGCGCTATCGCGGCGAGCGGCTCGGCCGGCGCTTTCGCGAGGAGGCCGGCATCCTGTTCCAGAAGACGGCGCTGCAGGATTTCCTCACCGTGCGCCAGTCGCTCGCGCTGTTCCGCGGCCTGTATCGCCACGGGCTCGAGGTCGCGGACGTGCTGCGGCTGTGTGCGCTCGAGCAGCTCGCCGGGCGCGACAACCGTAAGCTCTCCGGCGGCCAGCAGCAGCGGCTGCTGCTCGCCATCGCGCTGGTGAACGATCCCGCGGTGCTGTTTCTCGACGAGCCGACCACCGGGCTCGATCCGCAGGCGCGGCGCAATTTCTGGGAGCTGGTCGAGTCGATCAAGGCGCGCCGCAAGACCATCATCCTCACCACGCACTACATGGAGGAGGCGGAGCTGCTGTGTGACGAGATCGCCATCATGGACCGCGGCCGGATCGTCGCCCGGGGACCGCCGCGCCAGCTGCTGCGCGAGCACTTCGCCGCGGTGCTGCTCGAGCTGCCGCGCCAGGACTTTCCGGACTCGGCCCGCCGCCTGCCGCTGCAGCTGCTCGACAGAGGCGATCGCGTCGAGATCACCACCCACGACCTGGAGGGGGCGCTGCGCACGCTGCTCGACGCCCGGGTGCCGCTCGGCAATCTGCGCATCCGCCCGCCGAATCTCGAGGACCTGTTCCTCGAGCTAACCGGCAAGGAGCTGCGCCCGTGATCCGGCGGCTGCTGTCGGTGCTGCACGCACGCAATCTCGAGTTCCTGCGCGACCGCGGCACGCTGCTGTTCACGCTGGTGCTGCCGGTGATGCTGGTGATCGGGATGGGCTTCGTGTTCGGCGGCCCCGAGCGGGCGCTCTTCAAGGTGGGGGTGCTGGGCGGCGAGCCCGACGCCCGCGGGCATCCGTTCCGGCGCGAGCGCTACCTGCAGTTCGTGCCGCTGGGTGACCCTGGCGCGGCGCTGCACAAGCTCACCCATCAGCAGCTCGACCTGCTGGTCGAGTTCGGCCCGCCGGTCCGCTACTGGGTGAATACCGACTCGCCCAAGGGCTACATCGTCGAGAAACTGCTGCTCGCCGCCGAGCCCGCCGCCGAGCGTCAGCCGGTGAGTGGGGCCGCGCTGCGCTATGTCGACTGGCTGTTCCCCGGCATCCTCGGCATGAACATGATGTTCAGCTGCCTGTTCGGCGTCGGTTACGTGGTGCTGCGCTACCGCAAGAGCGGCTTCCTCAAGCGCCTGCACGCCACCCCGCTCAGCGCCCTGGAGTTCCTCAGCGCCCAGGTGCTGTCGCGCCTGTGCCTGATAGTGTTCATCACCGCGGTGCTCTACGGCGGCATCGGCGCCATCATCGGCTTTCACTCGGCCGGGAGCCTCGCGTTGCTCGCGCTGCTCGCCGTGCTGGGGGCGCTCGCGATGATCGCGCTCGGACTCACCATCGCGGCGCGCTTCTCGAGCGAGGAGCTGGTGGGGGGACTGCTCAACCTGCTCACCTGGCCGATGATGCTGCTCTCGGGGGTGTGGTTCTCGCTCGAGGGCTCGCCGCGCTGGGTGCAGTGGGTGGCGCACGTGTTTCCGCTCACTCACCTGCTCGACGCCGCCCGCGCCGTGATGCTCGACGGCGCGGGCCTGGCGCAGATCCTGCCGCACTTGTTGTATCTTGCCGCCATGACGCTGGTATTCCTCGCCTTCGGCGCCTGGTCGTTCCGCTGGCGCATCGAGTGACGCAGCCGTGCGTTTCCTGAGCGACAACACCGCCACCGCCTGTCCGGAGATGCTGGCGGCGATCGCAGCGGCGAACCGCGGCCTCGTCCCGCCCTACGGCGAGGACCCCTGGAGTGCGCGCCTCGACGCGGTGTTCGGCGAGTTCTTCGGAACCGCGGTGCGCGCCTTCGCCGTCACCACCGGCACCGCCGCCAACGCGCTCGCGCTCGCCACCCTCAGCCCTCCCTACGGCGCGATCTTCGCCCACCGCGAGGCGCACATCGCCGTCGACGAATGCGGCGCACCGGGCTTCTTCTCCGGCGGCGCACAGCTGGCGCTGCTGCCGGGCGCGCACGCGCGCCTCGAGCGCGACACCGTCGCCGCCGCCCTCGCCGCTCACCCGCGCTACGTCCACAGCGTGCAGCCCGCGGTGCTGTCGCTCACCCAGGCGACCGAGCTCGGCACCACCTACCGCCCGGCCGAGCTCGCCGGCCTCGCCGAGGTCGCGCACCGCGCGGGCCTGCGGGTGCACGTCGACGGGGCGCGTTTCGCCAACGCGGTCGCCTTCCTCGGCTGTCACCCGGCCGAGCTCAGCTGGCGCGCCGGAGTCGACGTGCTGTCCTTCGGCGCGACCAAGAACGGCGCGCTCGCCGCCGAGGCGGTGGTGTTCTTCGATCCCGCGCTGGTGCGCGACTTCGAGCTGCGCCGCAAGCGCGCCGGCCAGCTGCTGTCGAAGTCGCGCTACGTCGCCGCGCAGCTGCTCGCCTACCTCGAGTCGGGCCTGTGGCGGCGCAACGCCGAGCGCAGCAACCGCCTGGCGCAGCGCATCGGAGCCGCCGCCGGCGCGGCGCTGCTGCACCCGGTGGAAGCCAACGAGGTGTTCGTCGGGCTCGGCGGCGCGCGGCGCGCGGCGCTGCACGCCGCGGGATTCGAGTTCTACGACTGGGGGCCGGAGGCAGCCGGCGAGGCGCGCTTCGTGGTCTCCTGGGACCAGCCCGAGGAAGACGTGCGGGCGCTGTGCGCGGCGCTCGCCGGGCGCTGAGCTACAGCTCGCGCAGCCCCGCGGTCACCGGCACGCGCGCGGCGCGCACCGCCGGGAACAGCCCGCCGATGAAGCCGATGGCGAGCGCCCACTTGAGGCCGCTCCACACCAGCGCCGGCGAGACGACGAAGGCGAAGGCCACCTGGCTGAAGTTCGCCCCGAGCGTCGAGGCGGTGTAGTTGTCGAACAGCAGCCAGGCGACGGCCGCCCCGATCACCCCGCCGGCGAGCGCCAGCAGCATGGTCTCGATCAGCACCGAGACGACCACCGGCACGCCGCGGAAGCCGATGGCGCGCAGCGTGGCGATCTCGCGCGCACGCGCCGCCACCGCCGCGTACATGGTGTTGAGCGCACCGAAGACCGCGCCCACGGCCATGATGGCCCCCACCACCGTGCCGAGGATGCGGATCATGCGCGTCAGCTGCGCCGACTGCTGGTTGTAGTAGGCGCGCGTCGTGGCGACGTCGACCTTGAGGCGCGGATCGCTCATCAGCGCCGCCTTGAGGCCGTCGAAGGCCGCCGGGCTCGTGAGCTCGACGCTCACCGAGCTGCTGCTGCTGCCGCGCCGATAGGTGGCGCCGACGACGTCGCTGTCGGCCCACACCTCCGAGTCGTGCGCATCGCCCGCCTCGAAGGCTCCCACCACCGTCCACGGCTGCCCGTTCAGCCTCAGGGTCGCGCCGGGCTCGAGGCCCGCGAACTGCTCGCGCGCCGCCTTGCCGGCGATCAGCTCGCGCAGGCCCGAAGCGAAGCGCCGTCCGGCGATGATGCGGATGTAGGGCCGCAGCTCCCAGGCGCGCGGACCCACCCCGCGGATCTCGACGTTGGCATCCAGCCCGTTGCTCTTCTTCGGCAGCGAAGCCACCAGCACCAGCTCCGGCGAGGCGATCGGCTGCCCCGCGGAGTCGTGCAGTACCTGCGGTTCCTGCGCCACGAGCTGCGCGGTCTCGTGACTCAGCACCGAGTTGAGCTCGGTCTGCGCCCCGGCGCGCATCACGATCGCGGTGCCGTCCGAGCCGGTCTGGCGCAGCGTCTTCTCGAAGCCGACCGCCATGGCGAGCATCGCCACCAGCACGCCGACCACTCCGGCGATGCCGACGACCACCACCGACGAGGACCCGAGCCGCTGCGGAATGGTCGCGAGCCCCACCCCGGTGACCGACCAGGTCTGCCGTCCGGTGCGCGTGCCGGCGAGCCATGCCGCGAGCAGCACCACCGCGGCGGGCAGCGCCCACCAGGGGCACACCATGAGCAGCACCACGGCGATGGCGATCGCCACCAGCATCACGAGCAGCACCGCGAATCTGCGCAACACCGGCTTACTCCCCGCGCCTCACCGGCCCGCGAGCGCATCGACGATG
The DNA here is from genome assembly GCA_035702325.1 of Steroidobacteraceae bacterium. GTDB lineage: Bacteria > Pseudomonadota > Gammaproteobacteria > Steroidobacterales > Steroidobacteraceae > 13-2-20CM-66-19. The sequence goes on along the minus strand of DASSQU010000398.1, from coordinate 1,639 downwards.
CGCAGCCGCATGCCACGCAGCGCCGGCAGCGCGCCGACGATGAGCCCGATCAGCACGGCGAGTCCGAGGCCCCGCAGCCAGCTGTCGGCGCCGACCGGGTTCATCGGCACGGCGGTGCCGAGCTTGAGGCGCACGGCCGCGACCACCAGGCCGGCGAGTGCGAGCCCGGTGGCGCCGCCGAGCACCAGCAGCGCCGCGGCTTCCGCCAGCACCAGCCCGAGCACGCTGCGATTGGAGAAGCCGATGGTCTTGAGCACCGCGATCTCCGGCACCCGCTCGCGCACCGCCTGCGCCATGGTGTTGCCGGTGAGCAGGATGAGCGTGAAGAACACCGCGCCCATGATGGCGCCGACGATCAGGCCGATGTCGGCGAACTGGCTGACGAAAGCGACGTTGAAGGCCTGCTCGCTCTGCGTCTTGGTCTCGTGGTCGGAATTCGCCGACAGCGCATCGATCGCCTGCGCCACCCGGTCCGCCTCGGCGGGGTTGCCGATGCGCGTGACGTACCAGCCCACGTTGCCGTTGCCGAACTGCCGCGCCTCGTCGAAGTAGTCCCAGTTGAAGAACAGCGCGTTCTCCTGGCTCTCGAGCCGGCGATCGGCGACGTGGTAGATGCCGACCAGGTCGAAGGTCCAGGTGTTCGAGCCGTCCTTCTGCGGGAAGATGGTCGCCTCGAGCGGGATCTTGTCGCCGAGCTTCCAGTGGAAGTGCCTGGCGAGACTCGCGCCGACCACCGCTCCGGTGCGGGTGTCGTGGAAGGCCCTGAGCTCGTCTTCCGGCAGCTTCCACTCCGGGTACAGCGCGAGGAAGTTTGCCGCCACCGCTTCGCTCGGGAAGAAATTCTTCGGGTCCTGGTAAATGCCGCCGAACCAGTTCGCGTAGGTGACGGCCGTGACGCCCGGCACCGCCTCGATGCGCCCGAGCAGGCTCTTCGGCAGCGACAGCGTGAAGCTCACCTTGGAGACCGTCACCAGCCGGTCCACTCCGGCGACGCTGCGGCTGGCGGCGGCGAAGGCGCTGCGCACCGAATCGAGCAGCCCGAACAGCAGGAACGCCGCCAGCACCGACAGCAGCGTGAACACCGTGCGGGTCTTGCGCCGCATGAGCGCCGCCCATACCAGATGCAGGTACTTCACGCGGCCGCCTCGCCGGCGGCGCGCTGCGCGCCCTCGACCAGCGTGCCCTTGTCGAGGTGCAGCGTATGGCGCGCGTACTCGGCCGCCTTCGGATCGTGCGTCACCATGATGATGGTCTTGCCGTGCTCGCGGTTGAGCTGCTGCAGCAGCGTCAGGATCTCCGCCGCCGACTGGCGGTCGAGATCCCCGGTCGGCTCGTCGCACACCAGCAGCGTCGGGTCGGAGACGATGGCGCGCGCGATCGCGACACGCTGCTGCTGCCCTCCGGAGAGTTCGCTCGGCTTGTGCTCGACGCGGTCCCCGAGCCCCACGAGCTCGAGCGCGATGGCGGCCTTGCGGCGCCGCTCCGAGGCTGACAAGCGGGTCAGCAACAGTGGCAGCTCGACGTTGCGGCGCGCCGTGAGCATCGGCAGCAGGTTGTAGAACTGGAACACGAATCCCACGTGCGAGGCGCGCCATTTCGCGAGCGCACCCTCGCCGAGATTGTCGATCCGCTGCCCGGC
>DASSQU010000397.1:0-2549 GCA_035702325.1 Steroidobacteraceae bacterium | reverse complement strand
CTCGGAGAGCCCGGCCTCGGCGGCACAGGTCGCAAGCCGCGGCTGCCTGCGGAAGTTGCCGTCGATGAAGCGGATCGCGCGCGCGATGCGCCGGAAATCACGATTATCGAGGAAGGTGTCGCTGAGCTCCTGCATAGGGGTGAATGATAGGGGCACGCGCCCCGGGCCACGACCCGATTCTTGCGGGCCCCCGCCGCCGACCCGTTACACTCCCGGCGGCACGCGCCGCCGGGGGCTGTCTAAGGCTGCAGCAGCCGGCAGTGGGGCCAGCGCGCCACCAGTACGCCCACACCGATCGAGACGGTCAGCAGCAGCACCAGCGTCAGGCCGATCAGGAAGCGCCGCATCGTCACATCATAACCTGACCGCGCGAGTGCCTAACCGCCCAACGTGCTCCCCAAGCTCACCATCTGCCTGCTCGCCTCCGAGGTGGCGCCGCTCTCCAAGACCGGCGGACTCGCCGACGTGGTCGGGGCACTGGCGAAGTATCTGCACGCCGACGGGCACGACGTGCGGGTATTCACTCCGCGCTATGCGTCGATCGATGCCACGGCACTCGCGGCGCATCCGGTCGCCGGCCTGGAGGACGTGCCGCTCGCGCTCGGGGCGCACGCTTACCGCTTTGCCCTGCTGCAGGCGCGATTGCCGGGAAGCGGCGCGCCGGTGTACCTCATCGACTGCCCGGCGCTCTATGCGCGCGGCGCCATCTACAGCGACGCCCCCGACGAGCACCTGCGCTTCCTGGCGTTCACGCGCGCCGCGCTCGAGAGTTGCCGGCGCCTGCGCTGGCGGGCGCAGATCCTGCACTGCAACGACTGGCATGCCGCGTTCGCGCCGCTCTTTCTGCGCACCGACTACCGCGCCGAGCCGCTGTTCGCCGCGACCCGCACCGTGCTCACGATTCACAACATCGGCTACCAGGGAATCTTCCCGGCCACCGCTATCGCCGACCTCGGGCTTGCCGGACACACCGGGCTGGTGCATCGGGGCGACCTGGCCGCCGGGCGCATCAACGCCTTGCGGCACGGCATCCTGTACGCCGACGCCCTCACCACCGTGAGCCCGACGCACGCGCGCGAGATCTGCACCGCCGAATACGGCATGGGGCTCGACGACAGCCTGCGGGCACGCGCCGCCGCCCTCACCGGCATCCTGAATGGCGTCGACTACGACGAGTGGGATCCGCGCATCGACCGCTACCTGCCGATCCATTACGGTCCGGGGGACCTGGCGGGCAAGTCCGAGCTCAAACGCCAGCTCCTCGCGCGGCTGCGGCTCGCTGCCGGCCCCGGGGTGCCGCTCGCCGGGCTCGTGAGCCGGCTCGCCATGCAGAAGGGTATCGAGCTCATGTTCGGGGCGCTGCCACGGGTGCTCGCGGCGCGCCCGCTCGCCTTCGCCGCGCTCGGCAGCGGCGAAGCGCAGTACGAGGAATTCTTCGCCGGCCTGGCCCGCTCCTTCCCCGGGCGTGTCGCGTTCGCACGCGGCTACGACGAGGAGCTGGCGCACTGGATCGAGGCCGCGAGCGACCTGTATCTCATGCCCTCGCGCTACGAGCCCTGCGGGCTCAACCAGATGTACAGCCTGCGCTACGGCACCGTACCGGTCGTGCGCCGGACCGGCGGGCTCGCCGACTCGGTCGAGCACTACGATCCGGCCAGCGGCCGCGGCACCGGCATCGTCTTCAACGATTTCGACGTGCCGGCGCTCACCTGGGCGCTCGACACCGCGCTCGACTGGTACGCGGCTCCGGTGCACTGGCGGCGCCTCACGGCGAACGGCATGCGCTGCGACTTCTCCTGGCCGCGCCGGACGCAGGAGTATCTCGCGCTCTACCGGCGGCTCATTGCAGCTTGAAGGAGCCGCGCTCCTCGAAGGGCAGCGACCGCAGCCAGCCGTGCGAGAGCGAGACCTTGCCGGAGAGGCGGTACGCCACGCCCTGCCCGAGCGTATCCGGGCCGCGCGCGAGCAGCCGCATGAGCGTACCGGCAAGGTTGGTGGTCATGTTCATGTCGAACTGCGCCTCCCCCATCGCCGGCACCACGAAACCCGCGTCCGACTCCCCGCTCGCGAACGGCTCGCCCTCGACTTCCAGCGTGTAGGTGATTCCGCCCACCGGCAGCACCCGGGCGTTGGGATTCTCGACGCGCATGCGCACCTTGAAGTGCTGCTCCAGCAGGTCGCTCGAGACGAGCTGCACCCCCACGATCGACAGCCGCGGAGCCGCGAACTTCGGTGCCAGCACGCAGCCGGCAACCGCGAGCGCGGCGGCCGCGCACGCCGCCGCGGCCGTGCCGGTACCCGGACTCATGCAATCGATGTTAGCAAAGCCCCTCAAGCGCGGCCGAAGGCCGCGTTGAGCTGCGCGCAGGAGCGCGCCAGCCCGGCGGTGAGTGCCCCGGTCGGCAGCCGCCAGGTCCAGTTGCCGCTCACCGTGCCCGGCGTGTTGAGACGTGCCTCCGGTCCGAGCCCGAGCAGATCCTGGGCCGGCACGACCGCGAGCTGCGCCACCGAGCCGAGCGCGGCGCGGATCAGCGCAGCCGGAACCCGTT
>DASSQU010000396.1:0-5796 GCA_035702325.1 Steroidobacteraceae bacterium | reverse complement strand
GGATGCCCGCAATGCGCTCGCCGCGATCGCGGCGGACGCCTGCTTCACCGGCTATGTCGAGGTCTCGTCGGGTCTGTCGCGCCAGCTCGCGACCGAGACCGGCAAGCTGTTCGCCGAGCTGAGCGGCGCGGGCTGCGCCGCCGGCAGCTACGCGCTCAACGACTTCGACGACGTGTGGGGGGCGGTGCGGCACTTTTTCTCGGCCGAAGCCGCCCAGACCGTGCCCACGCCATGAGCGAGGACTGGCGTAACTACATCCCGCGCATCGAGGAGCTCGCCGCGCGCTCGGGGCTGGCGTTCCACCCGATCGACTTCGAGGCGGTCCCCGACAGCTTCATGATGGAGATCGCGGTCTACGGGCTGCCGGTGCGCATGCCGCACTGGTCGTTCGGCGTGCGCTACATCTATCAGCTGATCCAGCGCCGCATGGGTCATTCGCGCCTCTTCGAGGTGGTGTTTCCCGGCAATCCCGGCCACGCTTACCTCGCCGCCAGCAACGGGCTGGCCGAGAACATCCTGGTGACCGCGCACGTGCTCGGACACGCGGACTTCTCGCGCAACAACCTGCTGTTTCGCCGCTGCCAGGAGCAGGTGAGCGAGCACATCGTCGAGCACGCCGCCAATCACGCCCGCCAGATCCAGCAGACCATCGAAACTCACGGCGCGCAGCGCGTCGAAGCGGTGCTCGATGCGGCGCTCGCCCTCGAGCAGCATGTCGACATCGACCAGCCGCTGCGGCGCGAGCGCTATCCCGAGTACCTCTCCGAGTCGAAGTCGCTGGTGGACGATGAGTTCCGGCGGCGCTTCGCCGCGCTCGAGCCGGCCGCGGCCGGCGGCGCCGAGGTGAGGAAGCGCGCCCCGGTACCGCCGCACCCGGAGCGCGACCTGCTGTGGTTCGTAGCGAACTACGCCCCCGAGATGGAGAGCTGGGAGCGGGACATCTTCCTTGCGGTGCGCGAGGAGTCCTTCTACTTCTATCCGGTGTTCGCCACCCAGATCATGAACGAGGGCTGGGCGTCGTACTGGCATGCGCGGCTGCTGCGCGAAGCGGACTTCGTGCCGCAGCAGTCGTACCTGGATGCGATCAAGTGCCATTCCGACGTGGTGCGACCGATCGCTGCCGACGCGCAGGTCTCGCTCAGCATCAACCCGTACCACCTCGGATTCTCGATGTGGGAGAAGATCGTCGCGCGGGACGGCCTCGAGGCGGCGCGCCATATCATGGAACAGGACGACGACTTCGCCTTCGTGCGCAACCACCTGACGCGCGAGCTCGCCGACGAGCTCGGCCTGTTCCGCTACAGCGCGCGCAGCGACGGCCAGATCAAGGTGCTCGAGCAGGACCTCGCGGCGCTGCACGAGGCGCTGCTGGCGCCGAAGTACAACTTCGGCGCACCCGTCGTTTCTGCGACCCACGTGCGCAACGACGGCACGCTCGAGCTTGCGCACGACACCACGGTGGACGGCCGCGGGCTGGACCTCGAGCGTAGCCGTAAGGTACTCGACTACCTGCAGCGTGTATGGCGGCGGCCGATCGTGCTCACGACGGTGAATCAGGCCGGCTCGACCCTGGAGCTGACGGCTCCGTAGGGGCCGGCCCGGACGGCTCGGCGCCCCAGTCCTCCTCCTCCTGGGAGGTGACGATCGAGACCGGGTCGCTCGCGGGAAAAGAGGCGGCGAGCGCCTCGTCGAGCTGGCGCTGAATCCGCTGCTCGGCCCGGCGGCGACGCATGCGTCTCGCCGACGCCTCATCGACCGGCGGTTCGCTCATTGTCTCGAGGCTCCTTTGCGGCCGTGGCACCCGGCGTGCTGCCGCACATGATAGCGCCGCGAGTAGCCGCCAGGATGCCCCCGGGAGTAGGCTTTCGGCGAACCGGTGATGCTCCTAGCGCTCGCCGGTAAACCGCAAGCCGGGAGCATCCGCCATGGGGTACGCGACATCGGGCATCCGCAATATCGCGCTGGTCGGACAGGCCGGCGCGGGCAAGACCTCGCTCACCGAGACGCTGCTGTTGCAGGCCGGTGCCACCCGCAGCCGCGGCAGCCTGGCGCGCGGCACCACCGTGTCCGACTTCGATCCCCAGGAGAAGCGCCTGCAGCACTCGCTCGATACCGCCATCTGCAGTTTCGACGCGAACGGCACCCGCATCAACCTGATCGACGCACCCGGCTACCCGGATTTTCTCGGCAAGACGCTGTCGGTGCTCGAGGCGGTCGAGGCGGTGGCCATCGTGGTGAGCGCGGCGAGCGGCGTCGATACCGTGACCCAGCGCCTCATGGACTTCGCGCGCGAACGCGGCCTGTGCCGGCTCGTCATCGTCAACAAGATCGACAGCCGCGACGCGCGCTGCGCGGACGTGCTCAAGGACGTGCGCGAGTCCTTCGGGGCGGAGTGCCTGCCGCTGAACCTCCCCGCCGGCAGCGGCGACTCGGTGGTCGACTGCTTCTTCCAGCCGCACGGGCGGGCCACGGATTTCTCCTCGGTCGAGGCGGCGCACACCCAGATCATCGACCAGGTAGTCGAGCTCGACGAGCAGCTGATGGCGCTCTACCTCGAGCAGGGCGAGGAGCTCTCGCCGGAGCAGCTGCACGACCCTTTTGAGCGGGCACTGCGCGAGGGGCACCTCGTGCCGGTCTGCTTCACCTCGGCCGAGACCGGCGCGGGGGTTGCGGAGCTGCTGCAGATCATGGTGCGCCTGATGCCCAATCCGAGCGAAGGCAATCCGCCGCCATTCCTCAAGGGCGCGGGCGAGAACGCCGAGCGCGTTGCGGTCGCACCCGACCCCGACCGGCACGTCGTGGCACACGTCTTCAAGGTGAGCATCGATCCCTACGTCGGCAAGCTCGGCGTGCTGCGCGTGCACCAGGGCACGGTGCGTTCGGGCAGTCAGCTGCTGGTGGGCGATGCGCGCAAGCCGGTGAAGATCGCGCACCTCTACAGCCTGCTCGGCAAGGAGCCGACCGAGATCCCCGAGGCGGGACCCGGCGACATCTGCGCGGTTCCCAAGGTCGACGAGCTGCACCTCGACGCGGTGCTGCACGACTCGCACGAGGAGGATCAGTTCCATCTCAAGCCGGTGGCGTTTCCGCCGCCGATGCTGGGACTCGCGATCGAGCCGGAACGGCGCGGGGACGAGCAGCGCCTCGCAGACACCCTGCACAAGCTCACCGCCGAGGATCCATGCGTGCGCATCGAGCATCACGCCGCGGTCAACGAGACGGTGCTGTACGGCATGGGCGAGTTTCACCTGCGGGTGCTGCTCGAGCGCATGGCCGAGCGCTACGGGGTGCACGTAAAGACCCACCCCCCGAGCATTCCCTATCGCGAGACCATCACCCGGCCGGCCGACGGTCACTGCCGTCACAAGAAGCAGACCGGGGGCGCCGGCCAGTTCGGCGAGGTCTACCTGAAGGTGGAGGCCCTCGGGCGCGGCGCAGGCTTCGAGTTCGTGGACGACGTGGTCGGCGGCGCCATTCCCGGGCAGTTCATACCGGCGGTGGAGAAGGGCGTGCGCCAGGTGCTCGCCGAAGGCGCGCTCGCCGGATTCCCCATCCAGGACGTGCGCGTCACGGTGTACGACGGCAAGCACCATGCGGTCGATTCCAAGGAGGTCGCGTTCGTCTCCGCCGGGCGCAAGGCCTTCCTGGATGCGCTGCAGAAGGCGACGCCGATCGTGCTCGAGCCGATCATGCGCATCGAGATCACCGCGCCCGCGAGCGCCATCGGCGACATCACCGGCGACCTCGCCACCAAGCGCGCGCGCATCAGCGGCAACAGCACGCTGCCGGGGCAGCGCGCCACGCTGCAGGCACTCGTGCCGCTCGCGGAAGTCACCGAGTACCAGTCGCGCCTCAAGGCGCTCACCGGCGGCCAGGGTGCCTTCACCATGGAGCTGAGTCACTACGATCCGGTACCGCCGCGCAAGCAGCAGGAGCTGGTGCAGGCCTGGCGTCCGCGGGAGGCGCAGGACTAAGTGGCCGCCGCCCTGCCGCCGGGCCGGCGGCCCTATCTCACCTTCGTGCGGGCCGGCGGCGAGTCGCTCCACGGCCGGCTGATCCGCGAGGATCCGGGGCGCAACTGGGATTGCTGCGTCAGCTGGTATGTGGCGCCGCGCAGCGAGAGCCTGGCGGAGTACTACTCCCAGGGCGGCTTCAACAAGTTCGACGGATTCCTGGAGTTCTGGCGGCAGCGCAGCGAGCCGTGGAGCTACCGCTACACGGCGCTCATCGACGACGACGTGTACCTGCGAGCCGGCGACCTGTCGCGTTTCTTCGAGCTGTGCGAGCGCTACCACACCTACCTGTCGCAGCCGGCGCTGCGCTGGTTCACCCACACCACTCTCAACGCGCTGGTGCGCAACCCGGTGTGCCTGCTGCGGCGCGTGAGCTTCGTCGAGGTGATGGCGCCGTGCTTCTCTGCGGCGGCGCTCGCCGAGCTGCTGCCGACCTTCGGCATGACGCGCAGCACCTGGGGAACCGATCTCGCCTGGGCCGGCATCATCGACGGGCGCCATCCGATCTACGTAGTGGATGCGATCGGCATGGATCACACGCGCACCGGCGACGGGCGTCCCACCGCCTTCTACCGCAAGCTCACGGAAATGGGCGTCGACCCTGGCGCGGAGCTGGCGCGCGTGCGGCAGCTGTACCCGCAGTTCCGCGGCTCGCGCACCCTCGGCGAGGGCCACGTGTACCGTCCCGGGATACCGCGCCGCGCGGCCCCGTGGCTCATGCGGGCGGTGGAGGAGCTGAAGTTCATCGTGCGCATCCGCAAGCGGGTGATGCTGCGACTGCGCGCGCTCGGCGCCCGTCTCGAGGACCTGGTGCGGGCGCGCTAGTTATCGGGCTCGCATCGGACGTCCTGCGCGCGCTCAGCCGCGCGGGCGGGAATCGAGCAGTGCGCGGATCTCCGGCCAGCGGTTCGGGACGAGTCCGAGCGCCTGGCTCTGGCGGCCGGCCAGCACCGCGAAATCCCTGGCCAGGTACTCGCGGGTGAGCTCGTCGAGGCGCTCCCCGAGCGAGCGCGAGCCGGGATCGGGATTCAGCACCATGCCGAGCCCGGTGGGGGGCGTCGCGATGGTGCGCACGGTGAGATCCGGGCGCTGCTCGCGCAACAGCAGCTGCAGCCGCCAGATGTCGCCGCTCCAGAACCCGGTCACCTGCTCGCGCCGGGCGGTGCGCTCGTCGAGCGGGTAGCAGTCGTGCATCAGGATCACGGAATCCGGCGCGCAACAGCGTTCGATGTTGATGAAATCGCGCAGCGCGTACTCGAAGCGATGCAGACCGTCGATGAACGCGAGCGCCACCGGTGCGCCGCCGAGCTCGGCGCGCACATCGTGGCGCGCGAAGAACTCGTCGCTCGTCAGGCTGAAGATCCGCACGTTGGCGCCGGGCGCGCGCGCGAGCCGTGGCGCCGGGTCGACGCCCAGGACCCGGGTGCCGGGCAGCACCTGCTCGAGCGAGCGGCCGCGCGAGACGCCGATCTCCAGATAGGTGCGCGGCTTCAGGTAGCGGTGTATGCGCCCGAGCACGCGGAAGTAATCCTCCCCGGGCAGCTCGAGCCGCGACATGAGGTGGTAGGCGCGCGAGTAATCGGCCTGCTCGACCGCCTGGTGACACAGCGCGAGCGCCCGCTCGCGCCGCCCGAGCCAGTGCTGCCAGCGGGCGCGCCGATAGAGCGCGCGCGCCGCGCGCCGCGCGTGCTGCTGCTGCAGGAGGTCGGCTGCCACTCGCTCCCCTCAGGCGTACTGCCGTTCGTACCAGTGGCGGTACTCGCCGCTCACCACCTCGCGCCAC
>DASSQU010000395.1:0-7461 GCA_035702325.1 Steroidobacteraceae bacterium | reverse complement strand
GTGGCTGTTGGCGCCGTAGTAGAGCTCGAGGTCGGTGCCGTCGGGATTGGCGCTGTAGAGCGCCATGCCGTCCTTGCCCGGGGCGTTGTCCCAGCGGCTCCACAGCACCCGTCCGTTCTCGAGCAGCGTGGCGTCGCGATCGTGGCTCTGATTGAAGGAGATCTGGTGGATGCCGGTGCCGTCGGGGTTCATGACTTCGAGCACGAAGGCCGGCTCGACGCGCGCTTCGTCGAGCGCGGAGAACTGCGGTTTGTGCTCGTCCAGCAGGATGCCCTGCGACTGCGTCTGGCGGGTGCTGGAGAACACGATGCGCCCGTCGGCCAGGTAGTGCGGCGACACGTCGTTGACGGTGGGCGGGTCGGGGTCGACGGCCGGATTGATCACCGGCGCGAGCGTGTTGGTTGCGATGACGTACTGCCAGATGCGCCACGAGGGCGGATCCCTGGTCTGCTGGTTCGCGGCGATCGGGCCGCGCATGGCGAACACCACGCGGCTGCCGTCGGGCGCGGTGTCGACGTCCTTCACGTCGTAGAGCGCACCGGCGGTGATGGGCGCCGTGATGTTGGTCTCGACCGCGCTCGGGCTCGCGCTGGCGCGCTCGTAGAGGTCGGCGCTCGGCACCAGATCGCGCATGATGCGCAGGTCGTCCTGCACCACGTTGCCGGCCTTGTCGGTCGGCACGGTGCGCTTGACGTAGAAGATCGGGTAGTCGACGGTCGCCGGATCGCCCGCCTGGCTGTTGGCGATGTTGACGCTGCCGTTGCCGCCGTTGCCGCCGGCGCAGCCCGTGAGCGCCGCGCCGAGCAGCGCCAGCAGCCCGGGCACGATCGCGCCCGCCGGCCGCGCGCGCCGCTCCCGTCGCCCGCAATCGCACTCACCACTGCGCCTGGCCATCGGCAACACTCCACCTTTCGCCCGAATTGAGACCGCCGGCGCGAATGTAACGTAATTCATTGTCATCCCGGTTACTTTCGCCATGGCTGAACTCCGTCACGGTACGCCGCCGCGCCGCGTGTTCTCCTCCAGCTTGAGCGTGGCACCGAACCCGCGGCGCTAGTAGGTAGCCACTCGGGACGGCAGCCGCCGTGACCTGTCTCGCAAATCGCCGCGCCATGATCGGCGCGCACCAACAACACGACAAAGTGTCTGCGGCCAGCGACGTCAGTCACTTGAGACATTCAGGGGCGGGAAGCGCGGCCGTATAGTGCGGCCCGCGCATCGGGCATTTGGGAGTGGACGGGCGCCATGAATGTCAGTAACACCGGCACAGGTCCAGGCCGCGCGCCGCGCGCCGCCGTCGCGGCGTGCGCGCTGCTGATCGCTCAGCTCGCGGCGCCCGCCTTCGCGGGCCCCAACGAACAGGCCAAGCGCATCTACGAGCGCATCGCCGGCGTGCCGCCATCGAGCGCCGTACTGCAGCAGATGGCGAGCGCGATCAGCGCCCAGCCCGGCCAGGCGGGGCTGCTCGCCGCCGCCGCGATCGCCACCGGCGCCCCGAGCTTCTACGACGTGACGCTGAAGAACTTCGTCACCCCGTGGACCAACCGCGACCAGACGGTGTTCGCACCGCTCAACGACTACACCGCCACCGTGATCGGCATGGTGCGCGACGACGTGCCGTTCAACACCGCCCTCTCGGCCGACATCCTCTATACGAGCAGTGCCGCGGGGCTGCCCGCGCCATCGCCGGCGAACAACGACCACTACGCGGCCGCCGAGGCCAACGGCGTCGACCTGATGTCGACCCTCGTGCGCGGGACCCAGTCGGGCGCCTACGGCACCCCGGCCGCGGCCACCGCCGGCCTGATCACCACGCGCGGCGCGGCCGCGGCGTTCTTCCTGAACGGCACCAACCGGGCGATGTTCCGCTTCACGATGATCAACCATTTCTGTGCCGATATGCCGCTGCTGATGGACACCACGCGTCCCGCGGACCGCATCCGCCAGGACGTGGCGCGCTCGCCCGGCGGCGACAGCCGCATCTTCCTCAACAACTGCGTGGGCTGCCACAGCGGCATGGATCCGATGGTGCAGGCCTTCGCCTACTACAACTTCGACGCCACCTCCGGGCAGATGGTCTACACACCCGGCCAGGTGCAGCCGAAGTACCTGATCAACGCGACCAACTTTCCCTTCGGCTTCGTGACCCCCGACGACAGCTGGTCGAACCGCTGGCGCACGGGGCAGAACAGCGTGCTCGGCTGGGATACGACTCTGCCCGGCAGCGGCAACGGCGCCAAGTCCCTCGGTGCCGAGCTCGGTGCCAGTGACGCCTTCGCGCAGTGCCAGGTGGTCAAGGTCTTCCAGGCGGTGTGCTTCCGTGCCCCGGTGAGCAGCGCCGATCTCACGACGGTTGCAACCATCAAGGCGAGCTTCAAGTCCGGCGGCTACAAGCTCAAGCAGGTGTTCCAGCAGGCCGCCGCCGCCTGCCCCGGGCAGTGACAAGGAGCGCCGCCATGTACCGCGAGCTTAGGACTTTCCGCCCCGCACCTGCGCTGCCCCGCATGGCGCCGGCGCTGGTGCTGCTCGTGATGCTTGCCGCCTGCAGCTCTTCCGGCGGGCCTGCGACCGCGGTGAATCCGGTCACCACCCCGCCGAGCAACGTGCAGAATTACACCGGGCCGGCGCCGGCGAATGCCGACGTACAGGCCTTCAAGATCAACCTGTGGCAGAACATCATCCCGGCGGACCGCTGCGGGGGCTGCCACCACCAGGGCGGCCAGTCGCCGCAGTTCGCGCGGTCGGACGACGTGAACCTCGCCTACCAGGCGGCCCTGCCGCTGGTGAACCTCACCAACCCGAGCCAGTCCGAGCTGGTGCTCAAGGTAGGCGGCGGGCACAACTGCTGGGTGGCGGACCCCTCGGCGTGCGCCGCCACCATGCAGACCTGGATCCAGAACTGGATCGGCGCCGGCTCCTCCTCGACCACCCAGGTACAGCTGGTCGCCCCGCCGGTGCAGTCCGCGGGCGGCGGCAAGCAGTTTCCCGCCGATCCGACCGTCGGCAACCCGAGCTACCAGAGCACCGTCTATCCGCTGCTCACGAAGTTCTGCTCGGGCTGCCACAACCCGGCGTCCGCGAGCGCCCAGCAGCCGTACTTCGCCGATCCGAACAACATCGACGCCGCCTACGTCGCGGCGCAGCCCAAGATCAATCTCGCGACGCCCAACCAGTCGCGCTTCTACGTGCGCCTCGCCACCGAGTTCCATCACTGCTGGCCGACGGCGACCTCGAACGGCGCCCCGGACTGCCCCGGGAGCTCCGCCGCCATGCTCGCGGCGATCACCGCGTTCGCCAACGGCATTCCCGTCACCCCGATCGATCCGAGCCTGGTGGTATCGAACGCGGTCACGCTCACGCAGGGCACGATCGCCTCCGGCGGCAACCGCTACGAGGCCAACCTGGTCGCCAAGTACATGTTCGAGACCGGCCAGGGCGGCACCGCCTACGACACCAGCGGCGTCACTCCCGAGGCCGACCTCACGCTCTCGGGCAACGTGACCTGGGTCGGAGGCTGGGGCATCGCGATCGGCGCCGGCGGCTCGGCCCAGGCCTCGACCAGCGCCAGCCAGAAGCTCGCCGCCCTGATCCAGTCCTCGGGCGAGTACTCGATCGAGGTGTGGGCGGCGCCGGCCAACGTCGCCCAGACCAACGCCTGGATCGTCAGCTACTCGGGCAGCAACACCACCCGCAACGTGACGCTCGGCCAGAGCGCCACGCAGTACGAGGGCCTCACCCGCTCGAGCGTCACCGACACCAACGGCATGCCGCCGCTCGTCACGACCACCACGGGCGGCGCCGCGCAGGCGGCGCTGCAGCACGTCGTGCTCACCTACGATCCGGTCAACGGCCAGAAGCTGTACGTGAACGGCGCCGACACCGGGGCGATGGACCCGTCCAGGGGCGGCACCTTCGCCAACTGGGACAGCACCTTCGCGCTGGTGCTCGGCAACGAGACCACCGGGCAGCGCCAGTGGCAGGGCGTCATCAAGTTCGTCGCCATCCACAACCGCGCGCTCACCCTCGCCCAGGTGCAGCAGAACTTCGCCGCCGGCGTGGGCCAGAAGTATTACCTGCTGTTCGGCGTCGACGGCCTCTCGGGGGTGTCGCAGTCCTACATCCTGTTCCAGGCGAGCCAGTACGACAATTACAGCTACCTCTTCTACCAGCCGAAGTTCATCAGCCTGGATCCCAATGCCACGATTCCCGCCAACCTGCAGGTGAGCGGCCTGCGGCTCGGCGTGAACGGCGTGCTGGCGCCCGCCGGCCAGGCCTTCGCCACCATGAACGTGACGGTCGGCGGCTCGAACTACACCGCCGCCAACGGCCAGCTGCTGTCGGGCCTCGGCACCGTGATTCCGGTCGAGCTCGGCCCGGCCAACGACCTGTTCTTCCTGTCGTTCGACCAGTTCGGCAGCCATACGCACCCCTACGTCGAGCCGCCGGTGACGGTGACGCCGCCGACGCCCGACAACACGCCGCAGCCTGACTTCGGCGTCGCGACCTTCGAGCGCGTCAACGACTCCCTGTCGCGCATCACCGGGGTGGCGACCACCGACCCGGTGGTGTCGGCGCTGTACAACAGCTCGCAGCAGGCGATGCCGGCGACGCCGCTCATCTCGGCGTTCCTGTCGTCGCAGCAGACCGCCGTCTCGGAGCTCGCCAACTCCTACTGCGGCGAGCTGCTCGCGAGCGCTGCGCTGCGCGATGCCTTCTTCGGCACCGGCCTCGATGCGAGCCTGAATGCGAGCGCCGCGGGCTTCTTCGCCGGGAGTCTCAGCCCGAACCGCATGATCGTCATCAATGCGCTGCTCGCCAACGCGGTCGGCAGCAACGGCGGCAGCTACGTAAACCCCGGCGCGGCCACCGCGGTGCAGAGCGAGGTCGACGCGCTGCTGACGCGCATCCCGACGCTCGCGCCCGCGGCGACCGTCTCGCAGGCGACGGTCGCGGCCTGCACGGCGGTGCTCGGCAGCGCCGTGGTGACGCTCCAGTAGCGGGATTTGAGGAGTACCTTCAGATGCTGATCCGCAAGCAGCCCCCCCGGCCCCACGCCCCCGGCGAGCCCCTGCGGCACGCGAGCCATCCGCGCCCGGTGAGCCGCCGCGACTTCCTCGCGGCCGGATTCCTCGGCGCCCAGGGCATGGTGATCGGGCCCGCCTGGCTCGGCAGTCTCCTCAAGGCGAGCCGCGCGAACGCGGCGCTCTCGCCCGACATGCAGGCGCTGCTCGGCAGCGGGCAATGCAACGTACCGAGCGGCTCGGGCTCGCTGCCCTTCATCTGCTTCGACCTCGCGGGCGGGGCCAACCTGGTCGGATCCGAGGTACTGGTCGGCGTGCAGGGCGGGCAGGCGAACTTCCTGTCCACCGCGGGCTTCAACCGGCTCGGTGTGCCCGGCAACATGGTGCCGGGCGCCAACAGCGCCTTCGTGAGCAGCGCGCTCGGGCTGCTGTGGCACTCCGACGGGGCGATCCTGCGGGGCATTCTCACCAAGGCCACCACGGCTGCGACCGCGGCCGGCACCAACGGCGCGGTCATCCCGGCGATGTCGCAGAACGACACCCAGTCCAACACCACCAACCCGATCTACGGCATCGCCAAGGCGGGCGCCAAGGGCACGGTGCTGCCGCTGATCGGCACGCGCTCCTCGGTGTCGGGCGGCAACTCGCAGGCGCTCATGTACACCATCGACCCGTCGCTGCAGCCCGCCACCATCCAGCAGCCTTCGGACGCGGTCGCGCTCGCACCGATTCCGCCCGGCGGCACCCCCGACCCGCTCGCGGTGGCGGAGCTCGAATCCGAGACGCGCATCAGCGGCGGCACCGCTGCCTATCAGGGCAGCAGCTCGACCGACACCGAGTTCGCCGGCGTATTGAGCGCCCCGAGCGGCTCGACCCCGGGCGTGCAGCTGTACAGCGCCCCGACCGCCGACGCCGCTCTCAAGAACCAGGTGCGCTGCGCCTACGTCAAGGCGGCCAACACCGCCGACATCTTCAGCGCCGGTCCCGCCGGGCTCGATCCGACCAGGGATGCGCTGATCACCGGCGGCGCCACGCCGATCTTCACCGCGACCGACTTCCAGGACCAGGACGTGCAGATGACCGCCACGGTCATGAAGCTGGTGATCGACGGCTATGCCGGCGCCGGTACGATTGCGATGGGCGGCTACGACTACCACGACGGCACGCGCGCCACCGGCGAGATGCGCAACTTCAAGGCCGGCCAGATGATCGGCGCCGTGCTCGAGTACGCCCAGCGCCGCGGCAGTGCGGTGATGATCCAGGTGATGAGCGACGGCTCGCTGAACGCCAACAGCATGGTCGACAACAGCGTCGACGGCCGCGGCAAGCTCGGCTGGCAGGGCGACAATTCCTCGGTGGCGGCGACCTTCTTCCTGGTGTACAGCCCCACGGGCCGCCCGCAGCTGCGCAACGGCGTCGCCGGACAGCAGATCGGCTACTTCAGCGCCGACGGCAACGTGGTGACCACCTCGAGCCCTGCGGCCAACTCGATCAACCAGATCCCCGAGCTCATCATGCTCAACTACATGGGGCTGATGGGCACCGATGGCCAGTTCAGCACCCTGTTCCCTATGCAGGGGCTCGGACCGGCGTCGGCGCTGGCGGCCATGACGGCGTTCGCGCCGATCGTCTGAGGCCGCGGCGCGCTCACTGCCCGCCGCCGCGGCGCACCGCACTGCACTGTCGCACTCCGCCGACGGCCGCGCTCGGGGACGCGGGCCGCGTCGCGGTTTTCGCCGCCGATTCGTTGACAGTTTCGCGTGCGCTGTGCGAGGGTTCCGACGCTTGCGCGCAGCCTTAAGTTCCCAGCCCGAGGCATCATTCTTGAGCTTGCGACGACCCGACGGTCCGGCGGCGCGTGACCGGTGGTCACGCGTGCGCGCGTGCGTCCCGGGCGCGCTGCTCGCCGCGCTCGGCGCCGCCGCGAGCGGCGTGCCGGCTGCGGAGCCGGCGTACGGGCTGCTGTCGCAGGCGGCGCCGGACTTCACGCTGCACGCCGCCGTCGGCGGCAACGTGCGCCTCTCCGAGCATCGCGGCGAGGTGGTGGTGCTCACCTTCTGGAGCAGCGGCTGCGGCTCGTGCCGCACCCAGCTCGCAGCCCTCAACCGCAGCTTCTCGACCTATCGCTCCGCCGGGCTGGAGGTCTACGGGGTGAGCGTCGACGACGAGCCGGCGCGGGCGGTCGATTACGCCCACCACGCCGCGGTGGGTTTTCCGCTGCTGCTCGATCCCTCCAAGGCGGTGGCGCGCGCCTACCAGGTCGACAATCTGCCGATGACCGTACTGGTCGATCGCAGCGGCATCGTCCGCAACGTGCTGCGCGATTACAGCTCGAAGAGCGAGGATCTGTACCTGCAGGAGTTGCGGGTCCTGCTGAACGAATGATCGGAACCACCATGCCCGATGCATACCCGATTCGCGACTCAGTACGCGACGCGCG
>DASSQU010000394.1:0-2257 GCA_035702325.1 Steroidobacteraceae bacterium | reverse complement strand
CGCCGGTGATAGATCCCCCAGGTGACGATCGCCGCCGCGATCCCGACCGGCACGTTGATGTAGAAGATCCAGGGCCAGGAGATGTTGTCGGTGATCCAGCCCCCGAGCAGCGGCCCGACCACGGGCGCCACCAGCGTGGTCATCGCCCACATGGCGAGCGCGGTGCCGGCGCGGCTCTTCGGGTAGCTCGCGAGCAGGATCGACTGCGACAGCGGGATCATGGGCCCGGCGACCGCGCCCTGCACGACGCGGAAGAAGATGAGGAGCGGGAGGCTCGGCGCCAGTCCGCAGAGGAAGGAGGCCAGCACGAAGAGCACGACCGAAGCGGTGAAGAGCTTCACCTGCCCGAAGCGCCGCGTGAGCCAGCCGGTGAGCGGCAGCGAGATCGCGTTCGCGACGCCGAAGGAGGTGATCACCCAGGTGCCCTGATCGGGCGAGACGCCGAGGTCGCCGGCGATCGCCGGCAGCGACACGTTCGCGATCGAGGTGTCGAGCACGTTCATGAAGGTGGCGAGCGAAAGCGCGATCGTGCCGATCGCGAGCTTGCTGCCGATAAGGGGCGGCAGCTCCGCCGCCACTCCCCCGGAGGAGGCGCGGAGAGCGGCGGGCTGCGCGCGTTCGCCTTCGGCCATGAGCGCCCCGGGCCCCGTCAGCGCAGGCGCGCCGCTGCGAGGAGCCTCGCCCTCTCGGTCTGCCCGGGGAGCCGATGTCCCGCCACGGCCGGGGTCGACCCCGGCGCGTTGGCGGCGATGATGGCCGCGACGCGCGCATCCGCCCCGCGCCCGGTCGAGCCGAAGACATCCGTCGACCAGCCCGAGGCGCTGCCGGCGAGCTGCGGCAGCCGCGCGCCGCTTTCGTCGTGAACGTCGACATCCACCCGCATCGAAAGCCCGATCTGGAGCGGATGCGCTGCGAGCTCGCGCGCCTCGAGCGCAATGCGCACCGGCACCCGCTGCACGATCTTGATCCAGTTGCCGGTCGCGTTCTGCGCCGGGAGCACCGAGAAGGCCGAGCCCGTGCCGGCGCCGAAGCCCGCCACGTGCCCGTGGAACACCACCTGGCGGCCGTAGAGATCGGCGCTGAGGCGCACCGGCTGCCCGACGCGCAGCGTCGCGAGCTGCGGCTCCTTGAAGTTGGCATCGACCCACACCTCATCGAGCGGCACCACCGCCATCAGGGCGGTGCCCGGACTCACGCGCTGGCCGAGCTGCACGTTGCGCCGGGCGACGAAGCCCGACACCGGCGCCGGGAGCTCGGTGCGCGAGTAGGTGAGGTAGGCGTTGCGCACCGCGGCGGCGGCGGCCCGCACCTGCGGATGATCCTCGATGGTGGTGCCGTCGACCCGGGCGCGGGTGGCGGCAAGCTGCTGCCGCGAGGCGGCGAGCGCGGCCTGGGCGGCGTGCACCGCATCGCGCGCATGCTGCAGCTCCTCTCCGGACACGGCGCCCGAGGCTCCGAGCCGCGAGCGGCGCTCGAGATCGCTTCGCGCCCGCGCGAGCTCGGTCTCCTTCAGGGCGACGTCGGCGGCGAGCTGCGCGGAGGTGGCGTAGAGGTTACGCACGTCGCGCACGGTGCGGCCGAGCCCGGCGTCCGCCTCATCGAGCGCCACCTGGGCGTCGGAGCGGTCGAGCCGCACCAGCGGCTGGCCCGCCTTGACGAACTGCGTGTCGTCGGCGCCGATCGCCACCACGGTGCCGGAGATCTGCGGGGTGATCTCGACCACGTTCCCGCTCACGTAGGCGTCGTCGGTCGTCTCGTGGTAGCGCAGCACCTGCGCCCAGTAGACGCCGTAGCCGAGCGCGAGCGCCGCGAGGCCGCCGGCGCTCGCGCCGAGCAGCCGCCAGCGGCGGCGGCCGCGGGCCGGGGCCTGCTTGACCTGATTCTCGCTCCTGCTCTCGCTCATTGACGTTCCTTCTCTCAGGCGCTCGCCTTCGCATCCAGCGGTTGCGCGTTCTCGAGCATGCGCTCGAGGAATCCCTCGAGCGTGCGGGCCTCGGCCCGGCTGAAGCCGTGCAGAAACCGGTTCTGCACGGACATCGAAATCTCCCGCATGCGCGGGTAGGCCGCCCGGCCCTCCTCGGTGAGCTCGAGATGCACCAGCCGCCGGTCTTCGGGCGAGCGCCTGCGGCGGATGAGTCCCTTGGCTTCGAGCCGATCCAGCATGCGCGTCATGGCTCCCGCGTCGTAGGAGATGCCCTTGCAGAGGTCCGACGCCGACTTGGGCCCGGAGTCCGCGGCGAGGGTTGCGATGACGATG
>DASSQU010000393.1:0-2201 GCA_035702325.1 Steroidobacteraceae bacterium | reverse complement strand
TGCAAGCGTGCCGCGGGGCGGCGCAGTTTAACCTGCGCCCAATGCCTCGGGAACACGACGTGCTCGCAGCGCGCCCGCACGTGCGTCTCGATGCTGACATCGGCATCCGTCACGGTGATCGTCTGGCTGTGGAAGCGCCGCTCGAGGCCGACGTGCAGCGCCCAGCCGAGCAGCCACATCTCGAGTCCCGCAAAAGGCAGAATCGGCCAGAATCCCTTGAGCGCGAGGATCGCGGCGATGCCGCAGGGCGCGATGCAGGCGAGGCCGAAAAACAGCCGCGCCCCGCGCACACTGAGTGAGCAGTTGGGGCAGATATCGATGCGCAATGGCTCGGTTTCCACGCGCGATCGATGGTAGCGCGCGGAAGTCTTTATTCAAGCCGTTTCAGGAGCTTATCGCTAAGCGAGGCGAGCTCGCGGGCGAGCGGTGCGCGGGCGAGTTGCTCGCCGCCATCGGGAAGATGCGGGACCACCGCGAGTGGTGGCTCCCCGAGCAGCCGCTCGAGCGACTCGAGGTTTGCCGCCGCATGCGACATTTGCGGATCGATTGCGCTCGCGACCCAGCCCGCGAGCGATGCACCGTCGGAGCGAACGGCGCGCCAGCTGAGCTGCGCGTGGTTGAGGCAGCCGAGCTTCAGCCCCACCACCAGGAGCACAGGAAGAGAGAGCGCCCCGGCGAGATCGGCCATGGTCGCACGCTCGTTGATCGGCGCCAGCCACCCGCCGGCTCCCTCCACGACGATCCAGTCGGCATCGGCCGCCAGTCGTTCAAATTTTGCACGTATCAGGCTGGTATCTACCGTGATCTTGGCCTTTTTTGCCGCGATATGCGGTGAAATTGACGGCTCGAAGCAATAAGGGTTCACCTCGCTGTAGCACGCCGGTGGAAGGCCCGCCGCCTCCATCAGCGCGAGTGCATCGGCGTTTCGCAGACCCGCCTCCGTCTGTGAGGAGCCCGAGGCGACCGGCTTCATGACGCTGACGCGCCTCCCCGCCTGGCGCAGCGCCCGCACGAGGGCGCAGGCGATGAGAGTCTTACCGACGCCCGTGTCCGTGCCCGTGACGAAGATTCCGCGCGCGCTCATGTACGTCCGGGGCGACGGATGGATCCGGGGGCGATGCGCGCAGTTCCTTCGATGGCGCCGGCCGCCGGGCGGCCCGCCGCCCCCCAGCCCGCGCCGTAGATGACCTCGTACGTTGCGGGCAGGCGGCCGTCGCGGCGGAAGCTCTCGTAAGCGTGCTCGACGCGGCGCAGCCGCGCACGCCCTGCCAGCGAGCGCGGGCGTCCCGCAGTGACATTGTGCGCACCGATCGCCTTCAGGTCGCGCATCAGAGTGAGCACGTCCGGATAGCCAACCTCGATGTGATCGACATCGAGCACGGGCTCCATGAGCCCCGCGCGCACGAGCGCGTCCCCGACCTCGTGGATGTCGGAGAAATGATTGACGTGGTTGTAGCCATCGGCCTCGGCCCAGGCGCTGCGCAGCTCGCTCAGGGTGTCGGGGCCAAAGGTGCTGAATGCGAAGAAGCCGCTCGATTTCAGCACGCGGCGCGTCTCGGCGAGCGTGACTGCGAGTGGCTCGCACCACTGCAGCATGAGGTTGCTGAAGATCAGATCGATGCTGCCGTCCCTGAGCGGAAGGCGCAGCGCATCGCCGCACAGCCGATCGAAGCGCCGCCACGGCCGCTGGTGGCGGCGGGCCTCGCGCAACATGCCGGCGGCGATGTCGAGCGCGATCACGCGCGCACGCGGGTAGCGGCGCTTGAGCTCGCGCGTGACGCGACCGGTGCCGCTGCCGAGATCGAGCACCACGCCGGGCGCGAAACGGAATAGCTCGAGCCGCTCGAGCAGCTCGCCGGCGATGCGTGCCTGCAGGCTCGAGGAGGCATCGTAGCTCGCGCTCGCGCGCTCGAAGGCTGCGCGCAGCCGCGCACGGTCGAGACGGAAACGACCCGGTGCCTCAAGCACGCAGGAAGCCACTCAGCTCGCGGGCGAACTGCACCGGATGCGACAGGAATGGCGCATGCGCGGCGCCGGCGACTTCCACGTAATGCGCATTCGGGAGCGCGTGCGCGAGTGCGCGCACCGCGGTCGGGCGGATGATGCGGTCGCGTTGCCCGGCGACGACCAGCGCCGGCACGCGCACCATCGGCAGCGCGGGCCGCAGATCCCCATCCCGCAGCCGCGCGAGTCCGGCACTC
>DASSQU010000392.1:0-2740 GCA_035702325.1 Steroidobacteraceae bacterium | reverse complement strand
TCGATTTCAACACAATGTAGCGGGCGTGCGAATAGGCGCGCCAGCGTCTGCGGCATCGGCAGCTCGCGCCCGATCAGCGGCTCGACGATCTCGCGGAACTTCGCCGCGTGGGCGGTCGCCACCAGTACCCAGCGCCGCTCGCGGCGCCGTGCCGGCGTCAGTCGCTCCCAGGCCTCGGCCGCCGTCGCGGTATGCGGGCACCACGTCTGCCCATACTCCTGGTAACCGGCGCGGATGCGCGCGCGAATCTCCGCATCGCTTACCGAGCAGGCGCTCAGCGCGCCGCGCAACGCCTCGTATTGCGGATAGAGCGCTCGCAAGCGCTCCATGTTGCTCGGGTCGCCGACATCCATCGCGGAAGCGAGCGTGGCGACACTCGGGCGCGGGCGCCACTCACCGCTCGCGAGAAAGTCGGGCACGGTGCGATTCGCGTTGTGCGCGAGCAGCACCTCGCCGATCGGCAGCCCCACCCGGCGCGCCCACAGACACGCGAGCGCATTGCCGAGATTGCCGCTCGGAATGATGAAGGCCGCGGGCTCGCCGAAACGGCGCCACACCTCGAGGCTGGCCGCGGCGTAATAGCTGCTCTGCGGCAGCAGGCGCCCGAGATTGATGCTGTTGGCCGAGGACAGGAGGCGCCGTGCCGTCAGCTCCCCATCGCGGAACGCCGCCTTCACCAGGCGCTGGCAGTCATCGAACGTGCCCCGCACCGCGAGCGAGCGGACGTTGCCGCCCCAGCAGCTCAGCTGTCGCTCCTGCGTGGGGGAGACGAGCCCCTTGGGAAACAGTACCGCCACTTCCACTCCGGGCCGGCCGTGGAAAGCGGCGGCGACCGCACCGCCCGTGTCCCCCGAGGTCGCTACCAGGATCGTGAGCGTGCGGTTATCGCCGGCGCGCATGCGCGCGAAGCAGGCGGCTAGAAAGCGCGCGCCGAAGTCCTTGAATGCCGCGGTCGGTCCGTGGAAGAGCTCGAGCACCGCCAGCCGGCCGTCCCGGTCGAGGGGTACGAGCGGTGCGGGAAAATCCAGTGCTTCGCCGGCGATCGCAGGCAGCTGCGCGGCGAGCGGATCCTCCGCCAGAAACGGAGCGAGGAGCCTCGCGGCGAGCTCAGCAAGCCCGGAGTCGCCGGCGAACTGCGCCGGAGGCAGATGAGGCCAGCGCACGGGCACGTAGAGCCCGCCATCGGGAGCCAGCCCCTGCAGCAGCGCCGCACTGAAGGTGCACGGTGGCGCCTCCCCGCGCGAACTCCGGAAAAGAAACGGCTCGCCCATGCGCCCTCACTCGATGAGTCGTGCGCCCGCCGAGCGCACCTCGACCACCCAGTGGTCGGTGGCAAGTGAGTGACGCGCGAACTCGCGCCGCATGGCCGCGAGCACCGCGGGCGCCGTCGCCTCGAGCGTCCAGGCAAACATCGAAGGGCCCGCGCCGGAGATCGAGCAGCCGAGCGCACCGGCCTCCATCGCGCCGCGCCGCACCTCCTGGAACCCGGGGATGAGCGCGGCTCGCTGTGGCTCGATCACCACGTCCTCGAAGGAGGCGCGGATCATGTCGAGATCGTCCGTGTAGCAGCCGGAGATGAAGCCGGCGAGATGAGCGGTCTGCCAGACGAAGTCCGACAGCTCGACGCTCAACTTGAGGATCGCGCGTGCCTGGGCCGTGGCGAGGAACATGTGCGGGTGGACGATGACCGCGCGGATCGCGGCCGGAACCGGAATCTGTTTCACGCGCGGATGGTCGATTCCCACCGTCAGCACGAGACCGCCAATGAGCGATGGCGCAATGTTGTCCGCGTGCCGCGCGCCGCTCGCTACCGCCTCTCCGGTCATCGCAAACTGCAGCAGCTCGAGGCGGCTCACCGGGCGCGGCAACAGGGCGTTGGCGGCTACCACTGCGCCGACCGCAGAGGCCGCGGAACCGCCGAGGCCGGCACCGAGCGGGATGCCTTTGTCGATCTCGACCCGGAAGCCGAAAGGTGGATTCACCGCCTCCTGCAGCGCGAGCAACGCCCGTCCGGCGGTGTTGTCCTGCGCAGCGTGCGGCACCTCGCCAGCGACGCCGCGCACCGCGCTCACTTCGACGCCCGGCGCCTCGCGCCGCCAGACGGTAACGCGATCGCCGAGCGTATCGATGGCAAAGCCGAGAATGTCGAAGCCGATCGCCACGTTGCCGACGGAGGCCGGTGCAAATGCGCTGGCGCGCTCGCGCATGGCCGCGCTCACAGGCGCGCTCCCAAATAGGCAGCCAGCCGCAACAGGTCGGCGAACACGCCGCCGGCGGTTACCTCCGGGCCGGCGCCCGGCCCCTGCACGATGAGCGGGTTCTCGCGATAGCGGCGCGTCGCAAAGCGCACGACATTGTCGGTGAGCGCAATGTTGGCGAACGCATGATGCGCATCGAGCTCCTGCAGACCGACGGTGGCCGTGCCGCTGGCGCTGAGCTTGCCGGTGTAACGCAGCACCTTGCCGCGTGCCTGGACAGCGGCGAGCCGGCGCGCCATGGCGGCATCGTGCTGCGGCAGCTGCACCATGAACTCCTCGATGCTGCCGCCGGCGAGCTGCGCCGGCACCAGGGTCTCGATCTGCACGTCGCGCAGCTCGAGCGGCAGGCCCATCTCGCGCCCGAGGATGATGAGTTTGCGCGCCACGTCCTGCCCCGAGAGATCCTCGCGCGGGTCGGGCTCGGTGAAGCCGCGCGCGCGCGCATCCTGCACGATCTGCGCGAAGCCGCGCCGCCCGTCATA
>DASSQU010000391.1:0-13017 GCA_035702325.1 Steroidobacteraceae bacterium | reverse complement strand
GCAGCGCATCCGCTTCGAGCAGTGCATCATTGCCGCGGGCTCGGAGCCGATCCGGCTCCCGGGGCTGCCCGCGGATCCGCGCATCCTCGATTCGAGCGATGCCCTCGAGCTGCCGGAGTTCTCCGGCGGCCTGCTGGTCGTCGGCGGCGGGATCATCGGGCTCGAGCTGGCCTGTGTGTACGATGCGCTCGGCGCGCGCGTGAGCGTCGTCGAGCTCACCGCGCAGCTCATGCCCGGCTGCGATCCCGACCTGGTGCGCCCGCTCGAGCGGCGCATCCGCGCGCGTTACCGGCAGATCCTGCTCGGCACCCGGGTGGAGCGGATCGAGGCGCAGCCCGCCGGACTCACGGTGAGCTTCGCGGGCGACAAGGCACCGTCGCCGCAGACCTTCGACCGGGTGCTGGTGGCCGTGGGGCGGGTGCCGAATGGACTCGCCCTCGGCGCCGAGCTCGCCGGCGTCAAGGTTTCCGAGCGCGGCTTCATCCCGGTCGACCGGCAGATGCGCACCAACGTCGCGCACATCTTCGCGATCGGTGACATCGCCTCGCCGCCGCTGCTCGCCCACAAGGCCATGCACGAGGGCAAGGTGGCCGCGGAGGTCGCCGCCGGACACAAGCGCGCGTTCGATGCGCGTGTGATTCCCTCGGTCGCCTATACCGATCCGGAGATCGCCTGGGTGGGACTCACGGAGAGCGAGGCACGCGCCCGCGGCACCCCCCACGCAAAAGGCAGCTTCCCGTGGGTGGCGAGCGGCCGCTCGCTGTCGCTCGGCCGGGACGAGGGCTTCACGAAGATCCTGTTCGATCCCGAGTCGCACCGGGTGCTCGGCGCCGGCATCGTCGGAACCAACGCCGGTGAGCTGATCAGCGAGATTGCGCTCGCGATCGAGACCGGCTGCGATGCCGCGGACATCGGCCTCACGATCCACCCGCATCCGACCTTGTCGGAGACCGTGGCCGGAGCGGCCGAGGCCTTCGAAGGAACGCTGACGGACCTCTATCTGCCGAAAAAGAAATGATCGGCGCAGCGCCCCTCGAGCGGGGCTCTCGAGGCCCCGCCCGAATGCCTGCGCTACGGTCTGGTCCTGGCTTCAGTTGTTGCCGACTATCGTGTCCTGGTTCGGAGTCGTAGTTCCGGGAAGGCCGCGGTTGTCCGTCCACACTGTGTGCACGCCGCCGGCCGAATCGACCGCCACACCGGTGTAGTCACCGATGAAACTGCCGGAGAACTGCAGGTACGGATTGGAGGATTGCGAGCTCACCCGCGTCTCGCTCGCGAAATTGTCGGTCGAGCTGCTGAAGGCATAATCGAGGCACACCGGCGCGAAGTCGATGTAGTGCACCGGCGTCGTCGATGAGCCGGGATAGCCCGGGTCGCCGCTGTCCAGGAACCCGCGCCCGCAGCTGCGGTCGGCCGCCGTCGGCACCGGCGAGAAGCTCCGGGTGTAGTAGCCGACCACGATTCGGCCGGCGTTGGCGCCGACCGCGGAATAGACCTTGTCGGCGCCGGACGTTATCTGCTTCGGCGCCGTCCAGGTCTTGCCGTCAGCCGAAGTGACCAGCTTGACCTGATTGTTGGTCAGGCCGGAGAAGGACGCCGCCCCGGCAGCGCAACCGGCGTTGTTCTGATCGTCCGCCCAGACGATCGCCAGGCCACCGGTCGTGGGATCGATCGCCAGTGACGGGAAGCTGTTGACGCGGAACTGCTCGAAACTCAGCCGCGCGCGGCCTTGCGCGACATTCGTCGGATAGCAGCCGACGTCGTCATACACGCGTCCGACTTCCGTGTTGGTAAAGGTCTTCCCGCCATCGGTCGAGCGCGCCACCACGGTCTGATCCCTGGTGACGTTGCTCGCCTGATTGCCCTCGTAGGCCACGTACAGCGTCCCGTCGGGCGCGTAGGCCGGAAAGGAGCCCTGGTTGGCGAAGTGGGCGCTGTCGCTCACCGCGATCATCTCGCTCCAGGTCTGACCGTGATCGTGCGACACGGCCCCGACGATATGCGAGGAGATGTAGCCCGCGCCGTGCGGCCCCTGGTTGAAATGTGTCCAGGTGACGTACACGTCACCGCCCGCGCCGGCGGCGATCCACGGCTTGTCATTGAAGAAATTGTTCGCGGCCTCGTAGTGCACCATCACCGGCGTGCTCCAGGTGGCGCCACCGTCATGGGAGGACGCCACTGCTACCCCGCTCGGCGTGCGGTTGGCAAAGCTGAAGTCATAAACCAGTGCCAGGAAGTACAGGGTCCCGTCCTGTCCAAAAGTCAGCACCGGATCGCCTCCGGCGCTCACGTGGGTGAACAGTCCGCTACCGCCGGTCGCCACATCCCAGCCCGGCAGTAACACGTCGGCGAAGCTATTGCCGCCGTCCATGCTCACGTAGGCGAACTCCTGGAAGCCGTAGCGATAGTCGTTGGCCGAAGCGACGACGTTCAGATTGTTGGTGGGGTTGACAACGATATTCTGCTCGTTCTGCGGGTTATAGCAGTGAGTGCCGTCCACCAGCGTAAAAGTCGTATCCCCGACTACCGCGTCGGCGTTGCCGCCCGAGAGCGGCGCGTACAGCGCGCTGGAGGTGAAGGGCGCGCGACGGCACAGCGAGAAGAAAACCAGGGCATTGGGATCCGGATGTGCGGCTACGGCTGCTTCGTAATCATTGGGATAGAACAGCGAATCAGCGCTTGCCGCCTGACCCTTGTCCGGACCCAGCGCTTTGAAGTGATCCCCCGCGGCGTGCGCTGCGTACGACGCCCCGAGCGTAAGAAAAAGAGCCAACGTTCCCGTCGAAAGAGAGTTGCGAATGCTCATGTTCATCCCCGTGAGTCGTGTTCGATCGAGCCCTTGAAGGCCGCCGGCCCCGCTTCGCGGGCGGGGTAATTTGTCGCAGACTAGCAGATATTTTCCAGTGACATAACGGTGACGCCGACGGCCGAGCCGGACATGGGCACCGCCGGAGTGGGAACGGGTGGTAAGCCGCCGAGTTGACTTATTCCATCCGTCCTGCCCGGGAACCGCTATTTTCGCAGCGACCGCTTCACGTGGCGCTCCGGCCGCCGCCGCGGCTGATGAGCCGGGTACTACAGCGACCTCAGGAACTCGACGATCGCATCCTGGTCCGCGGGGCGCAGCCTCTCGAAGCGCCGCGTCACCTCGCCCGCCTCGCCGCGGTGGCGCAGAATCGCGTCGCGGAACGTGAGCGACGCGCCGTCGTGCATCAGCATCGGGCGCAGCCGCACCCCCCACAGGGGTGCCGTGCGCATGCGATTGGCGGTCGAGCGGAACGCCTCGGGCGACAGGTTCTTCCACTTGATGTCGTACATGTGCCTGCCGTAGTGCTCCTGCATGGCCATGACGATGCCATCGCCGGTGCCGATGTCGTGCAGCAGGAAGTCGCTGTACGGGTGAAAGGTCCGGTTGCCGAGGGCTGGCGGAACGGTGTACTTCCCGCCGTTCATCACCGTGCCGGCGGGCGCGGTGGTGAGGGTGGGCACGTGACAGGCGTCGCAACCGATGCCGGCGAACAACTCCGCGCCCTTGCGGGCCGCGGCGGTCGCTGCCCGGCGGGCGTCGCGCGCCGGGACCTTGGTGGCGCGTAGGAAGCGCGCGAAGCGATCGATGTCGGCGAGGCCGTCGGCGCCGGGCTTGTCGTTGGGCTCGGCCGCCGTGTTGCACAGGCTGGTCACCTCGTCGGGGAACAGGGTGTTGGTGATTCCCATCTCGTTGAGGTAAGCGTCCCCGGCGAATGACAGCAGGCTCGCCTGCTGGTCCTTCCAGCCGAGGCGGCCGATCCGCGTCGTACCGGGGGATTCGACCACCGGGACATGGAGCGCGAGGCCGCAGATCCGGCCCGAGCCCTGGTGGCACTGGCGCTTCGACAGCTCGAGCAGGGTGTCGTCAGCGAGCGCTTCGACGAACCCGTCGCCGAGCAACGTCACCGAGGTGCGCAATGTCCGGACGTTTTCCGTGTCCGGAACGCGCTCCTGGATCTCGGTGGCCGGAAAGGCGGCGCTCGGACAGATGGCGCGCTGGTTGACGAGCGAGCGGCCCGTGACGACCTCGGATCCGCCGTTGATCGGAATCTCGGGATTCTGGAAGCTCCCGTCCCTGCTGCGGTGCCCGACACGCAACTCGAGCACCTGGCTGCTGCCCCCGCTCACCGGGTTCTGGTGGCACTCGCGGCAGGACTGGGCGTTGTAGAGGGGCCCCAGGCCGTCGGCCGGCGCCTCGACTTCCTCGAATTTCGCCTGATCGGCCTGGTGGGTCGCGGCGTCGGTGACCCCGTTGCTCTGGTTGTCGAAGCCGGCGGGCGCCTCGCCCGGGGGCGAAGCCGGCGGGGCATGTGCGCTGTCACCGCGGGAGTCCGGGCGCGGCGCCGCGGAGCAGGCGGCCGCCCACAGGCACACGCTGAGAACAGCAACGGCGCTCGATGCCTTGATGGCTCGCCTCCCTGCCGCACGAGCCGCAAATCTATGCCGCATTGCGCGCCGCGGCAATCCGTCGGGTCCGGGCGACGGCTTCCGCCCGGTGCTCGCGTGCCCGCGCCGTTCAGCGCCGCGCCCGCGCCCGGCGCCCGGCACCCGCCCCCGCCGCGTTGCGGCGGATCGCGGCCGGCACGCCCGCCGCGCGGCGCGCCGGCGGCGTCTTGTGAGGCCAGCGGCACAGGTCGCGCAGGATGCACTGCGGGCACTTCGGCGCGCGCGCCGTGCAGACGTAGCGGCCGTGCAGGATGAGCCAGTGATGCGCGTCCTTACGGAACCCGGGCGGCGTGCCCGCGCGCAGCGCCTCCTCCACCTCGCGCGGCGTCCTGCCCGGTGCGAGGCCGGTGCGGTTGGCGACCCGGAAGATGTGGGTGTCGACCGCGATCTCCGCCTGACCGAACACCATGTTGAGAATGACGTTGGCGGTCTTGCGCCCGACACCGGGCAAGGCCTCGAGCGCGGCCCGCCCGCCGGGCACCTGGCCGCCGTGGCGCTCGATCAGCGCCTGGGCGAGTCCCACCAGGTTCTTCGCCTTGGTGTTGTAGAGCCCGACCGGCCTGATGAACGGTTTCACGCCCTCGACCCCGAGCGCCGCGATCGCGGCCGGGGTGTTGGCCACCGGAAACAGCGTGCGGGTTGCGGCATTGACGCTCCTGTCGGTGGTGTGCGCCGAGAGCATCACCGCAACCAGCAGCTCGAAGGGCGAGCTGTGCAGCAGCTCGGTCGTCGGAGCCGGATTGGCGGCCTGGAGGCGGCGAAAGATGGCCCTGCGGGTGGCGGCGTGCATCGGCGCGTGTCAGGCGGGCGACTCCCCGGAAAGAGTCCCCCCGGGGCCGGCGGCCCGTTTGCGTGCTGCGACCAGTACCGCCCGCTCGCGCGCACGGGCCGCGATGCGGGCGTTGCGCGCGCCGAAGCGCTCCCGATTGTCGCCCGCGGCGGGAGACTCGGGCGCGTCGGGCAGCGCGCTCCGCGGCAGCATGCTGATGCAGTCGACCGGACAGGGTGCGACGCACAGCTCGCAGCCGGTACACAGCGCCAGCACCACCGTGTGCATCTGCTTGCGCGCGCCGACGATCGCGTCGACCGGGCAGGGCGGCAGGCAGCGCGCGCAGCCGATGCAGGCCTCCTCGTCGATCTGTGCCACCAGTGCCGGGCCTTCGATGCCGTTCGCCGGGTTGAGGGGCAGCGGCGGGCGCCCGAGGAGCGCGGCGAGCGCACCGATCGCGGCAGCACCGCCCGGCGGGCACTGGTTGATCCCGGCATTACCGGCCGCGATCGCCTCGGCGTACGGCCGGCAGCCGCTATAGCCGCAGCGGGTGCACTGCGTCTGCGGCAGCAGGGCGTCGATGTCGTCAGCGCTCACCATGCTCACGGCCGCGCGGCTGCGCGCAGCTTCAGCTCACCTTCATGCCGGGGGCGGCGCCGCTGTCCGGCGCGAGCAGGTAAAGCCCCGGTCCCGGGCCGCTCGCCGCCAACACCATGCCTTCCGATACGCCGAACTTCATGTTGCGCGGGGCGAGGTTCGCCACCACGACGGTGAGCCGTCCCTCGAGTGCGGCCGGGTCGTAGGCCGACTTGATGCCGGCGAACACCGTGCGCTGCTCCGACCCGAGGTCGAGCGTGAGTCTGAGGAGCTTGTCGGCTCCGGGCACCGCCGCGGCGCGCACGATGCGCGCCACCCGCAGATCGATGCGCTTGAACTCGTCGATCGAGATCGAGTCCGGCAGCGGCGCACCGGCGGCCTCGCCGGCCGCCCCCGCCGCCGGCTCGCCCTCGAGCAGCGCGTCGAGCTGCTTCGCCTCGACGCGCCTCATGAGGTGACGGTAGGGACCGATGCGCGCGGCGAGGGAGGCCGCATCGCTCCAGCGGAAATCGCGCTCCAGTCCGAACAGCTCGCGCGCCACGCGCCCGGCCAGCTCCGGCAGCACCGGCGCAAGCAGCACCGACAGGAGCTTGAAGCCGTGCAGCGCCCGCGAGCACACGTCCTGGAGCTCGGCCGAGCGGCCCGCGTCCCGGGCGAGCACCCACGGCTGGTGCGCGTCGAACTCCTGGTTGATGCGGTCGGCCGCCGCCATGATGTCGCGCATGGCCTTGCCGAACTCGCGGTTCTGGTAGCTATCCGCGACCAGGGCGGAGAGCGCCTCGGCGGCGGCGATCAGCGGGCCGGTATCGCCACGGTAGCCGAGCGTGCCGCCGAACTGCCGGGTGATGAAGTTCGCGGCACGGCTCGCGATGTTGACGTACTTGCCGATGAGGTCGCTGTTGACGCGCGACAGGAAGTCGTCGGGATTGAAGTCGAGGTCCTCGACGCTGGCGTTGAGCTTGGCGGCGATGTAGTAGCGCAGCCACTCGGCGTTCATGCCGGTCTCGAGGTAGCGCAGCGGGCTGATGCCGGTGCCGCGCGACTTGGACATCTTCTCGCCGGAGACGGTGATGAAGCCGTGCACGTACACGTGGTCCGGCACTTTGTACGGTGCGCCGGCGAACTTGAGCATCGCCGGCCAGAACAGCGTGTGGAAGTAGATGATGTCCTTGCCGATGAAGTGGATCTGCTCGGTCGCCGGGTCGGCGAGAAACTCGGTGAAGCTGCGCGGCTCGCCGTGCGCGCGCGCCTTGCCGGCAGCGAAGTAGCTCTCGAGCGCCGCGAGATAGCCGATCGGCGCGTCGAGCCACACGTAGAAGTACTTGCCCGGCTCGTCCGGAATCGGGATGCCGAAGTAGGGCGCATCGCGCGAGATGTCCCAGTCGGCGAGCGGTGCGCCCGCGGCGCCGCTGAGCCATTCGCGCGCCTTGTTCGCGACCTGCGGCTGCAGCCGCCCGGGCGCATCGAGCCAGCTGGTCAGGAACGCCACGCAGCGCGGGTCGGAGAGGCGGAAGAACAGGTGCTCGGAGCTCTTCAGCAGCGGTTTGGCGCCCGACAGCGCCGAATACGGCTCGATGAGCTCGGTGGGCGCATACACCGTGCTGCACACCTCGCAGGCGTCGCCGTACTGGTCCCTGGAGTGGCAGTTCGGGCATTCGCCCTTGATGTAGCGGTCGGCGAGGAACAGCTTCTTGACCGGATCGTAGAACTGCTCGACCTGCTTCTTATATATGAGTCCCGCGGCCTTGAGCCGCGCGTATACGTCCTGCGAGAGGCGGGTGTTCTCCGGCGACTCGGTCGAGTGCCAGTGATCGAAGCTGAGGTGAAAGCCCTCGAGGTAGCGGGCGCGGCCGGCGGCGATGCGCGCCACCAGCTGCTGCGGCGTGACGCCCTCGGCCTCGGCCTTGAGCATGATCGGCGCGCCGTGTGCATCGTCGGCACCGACGAAGTGCAGCTGGTGTCCCTGCATCCGCTGGAAGCGCACCCAGATATCCGCCTGGATGTACTCCATGATGTGCCCGATGTGGAACGGGCCGTTGGCGTAGGGCAGTGCCGTGGTGACGAAGATCCGCCGGGTCATCCGCGCTAGTCTACAGGCTGACCGGCGCTCGTGCCCCGCCGCACCGGCCGGGCGCTGACCGGCGCGGCGCAGCTCAGGCCGGGAATCCGCGCACGTGGCTCAGTTGCAATCGCGCCGCGCCCACAGGAGCCCCTTCACCAGCTGAGCTGCCGCGCCCTGGTGCGCATGGGATACACGATAGGCGCCGCACAGGAGTCGTGAGGTGAGCGGTTCGCGCGGTAGCAGCGCGCAGTGGTAGTCCACGCGGCGCGGGTGCCAGCGCAGCTTGGATTGTTCGGGCGTCACGCTCAGGTTGACCGTGCGCAAGCCGTTCGCGATCGCGTACCGCAGCGCCTCCGCGACGGTGGTCGTCATCACGCTGTAGCGCGCCCATGCCGGATCGAAGCCCGAGTAGTACATGTAGATGCCGTCGCCCACGATGAAACCGATGCGCGACGCGACGATCTCGGCTGCGATCTTCAGTTGGAACACGCGCACCGCACCGCGCGCCGCCAGGCTGCTGCATACGTCGCGGAGAAAGGCCTGCGCCGAACGGTGCGCAAACCGGTCGGGATGCGGCGGGCCTGAGGCCGCTCTGGCACGCTGGGCGTGCAACACCAGGAAGCGATCCAGGGCTTGGGCCACCTCCGCGGGTTCGCGCGCTACCACGAATTCAAATGCCCGGCCGTCCCGCTTCAGCGAGTTGTAGCAGTGCCGGAGTGATTCACGGATGTTGCGCGCCAGGCCGTGGCGAAACTCCGCCCAGCTTCCCGGCAGATCCAGGACGAAGTCCGCGCACCGCGCCTCCCATCTGGGGCTGGCCTCGCGGGCCAGCGCTTGCGCCAGTGCTCCGCTGATGCCGCTCCATTGGGTCCAGTCCCAGTCGCCGACCCGCGCCAGGCTCGCGAGCACCGCGCGCACGGTCGGTTGCTCGTAGCCGGGCTTGACCAGGGGGTTGCGGATTTCCGTGAGTCCGGCATCTGCGCCGATGAGTTCGACGATCGTGAAGCCGAGCGGCCCGAGGCGGCGGCGGGCCAGAATAAGCGGGACGATCGCCACACACTCGCCGTCGTCGCGGCGCAGGACGTGAAACAGCGGGTATTCCTCGATCTGCGGGTTGCGACCGAGGAACTGCCTGCACCAGGCAAGGTGCCATTCCTGCAGAGCGAACGGGAGCGTATTGCCGGTGACCCGCTCGAGATGTTCGTAGTCCGCCTTGAGCGCGCCGATACCCTCGACGTGTCGCACGATGTCGCTCGTCAGGTGCTCGCTTGCCGGGCGCCGTCCATGCCCGGCATCCGCGCTCGACGTCCCCACAGCTTCCATTGACAGGAATCCCGCCACGCGACCCTTCGCCGTTACGCTATCACGGCAGGGTGGCCGGCTCCTATCAGGGGTTTGACGGATACGCGATTGCCGACTGACACCTGGCCGACCCGGCCGGACTCCAGTCAGCGCTCGCCTCAGCCGACGTCCTTCACTTCTTCGAATCTCGCCTTGTTGATCGCCTTCTTGTAGGCCTCGCGCCCGGTGATCTGGCGGTGATCGAGCAGCTGTTGGATCGCCGAGTCCATGGTGCGCATGCCGAACTGGCCGCCCGCCTGCATGGTGTTCTCGAGCTGGTCGAGCTTGCCCTGGCGGATGAGGTTGGAGGCGGCGGGCGTGTTCACCAGGATCTCGAGAGCGGCGATGCGCCCCTGCTTGTCGGCCCGTTGCAGCAGCTGCTGCGAGATCACCCCGCGCAGCGAGGTCGACAGCATGGTGCGCACGTGCGACTGCTTGTCGGACGGGAATACGTTGATCATGCGATCCACCGTGGGCGCCGCGCCGTTGGTGTGCAGCGTCCCCATGACCAGGATGCCCATCTCGGCGGCCGTGACCGCGATGCTCATGGTCTCGAGGTCGCGCAACTCGCCGACCAGCAC
Organism: Steroidobacteraceae bacterium; assembly: GCA_035702325.1. Classification (GTDB taxonomy): domain Bacteria; phylum Pseudomonadota; class Gammaproteobacteria; order Steroidobacterales; family Steroidobacteraceae; genus 13-2-20CM-66-19. Next base: position 3,194 of record DASSQU010000391.1, on the reverse strand, counting down.
CACGTCGGGGTCCTCGCGCAGGGCCGACAGCACCGCCGCCGCGAAGCTCGGGGCATGTACGCCGATCTCGCGCTGGCTGATGAGGCAGTTCTTGCGCTCGTGCACGAACTCGATCGGGTCCTCGACCGTGAGGATGTGGCCTTTCACGCGCCGGTTGATGTCGTCGACCATCGCCGCGAGCGTGGTGGACTTGCCCGAGCCGGTCTTGCCGGTCACCAGGATCAGGCCGCTGTTGGCGCGGCACATCTGCCGCACCGCCTCCGGCATCTTCAGCTCATCGAGCGTGAGCGCCTTGGAGGGGATCGCGCGGAACACGGCGCCCATGCCGTTCAGCTGCCGCATGACGTTGACGCGGAAGCGGCCGTGATCGGCCAGCGTGTAGGCGAAGTCGGCGCCGTCCTTGCCCTCGAAGCGCTCGATGGCGGTCTTCGGCATGATCTCGTAGAGCGCCTCCCTGACGAAGTCCGCCGCCAGCCGCTCGGGCCGCAGCGGTCCGAGATCGCCGTAGACGCGGATACGCGGCGGGTCGCCGGCGATCAGGTGCAGGTCCGAGCCTCGCTTCTGCAGCAGCTCGATCAGCAGTGAGTCGACCTGGGCCACGGGTGCCGCCGCCCCCGTCAGGCGGCCGATTCCGACGCCGGATCGGGGGGCGCGGGCGGCGGAGCGATGTCCGCCTTGGGCAGCATGCTGGTGTCGGTGACGAACTTCTGGAAGGCGCGCTTGTCGGTGGCGTAGTTGTAGGCGTCGTCGGGATCGACCGTGCGCGCGTTGATCGCCCCGAGCAGCGCCTGATCGAGCAGCTGCATGCCGAGGTCGCGCCCCATCTGCAGCTGGGTCGGGATCTGGTGGGTCTGATCGGTCTGGATGAGCTTGGCGATCGCCTTGGTCATCATCAGGATCTCGCACACCGCCTTGCGGCCGTGGCCGTCGGCGGTCTTCACCAGCACCTGGGTGACGACCGCGAGCAGGCTCTGCGCCAGGAAGCTCTTGGTCTGTTCGCGCTCCTGGACCGGGAGCGCATCGATGATGCGGTCGATGGACTTGACCGCCCCGGTGGTGTGCAGCGTGCCGAGCACCAGGTGTCCGGTCTCGGCGGCGGTCATCGCCATGGAGATGGTCTCGGCGTCGCGCAGCTCCCCGACCAGGATCACGTCCGGATCCTCGCGCATCGCCGCGCGCACCCCTTCGGCGAAGCTCGGGATGTGCGTGCCGAGCTCGCGCTGGATCACCTGGCTGTGCTTGCTCGGGTGCACGAACTCGATCGGGTCCTCGAGACTGATGATGTTGAGTTTGCGCGTCTCGTTGAGGTGGTTGATCATGGCCGCGAGCGTGGTGGACTTGCCCGTGCCGGTCGAGCCGGTGACCAGCACCATGCCCTGGTGGAAGTCGCACAGCTTGGTTACCACCGGCGGCAGCGCCAGCTTCTCGAGCGACGGCACGTCCGAGGGAATGGCGCGGAAGGTCGCGCCGACCCCGGTATCCTTGCGATATACGTTGACGCGGAACCGCCCGCCATCGGCCGACACGTAGCTGAAGTCGAGGTCGCTGCCCTGGGCGAAATGCTGATTCTGCGCGGTGGTGAGGATCTCGGAGATGTAGCCTTCGAGCTCGGCCGCCCGCAGATCGCGGAACTTGATCGGCAGCAGGTCGCCGTACATGCGCAGCATCGGCGGAACCCCGACCGCCAGGTGCACGTCCGAGCACCCCTGCTGGGTGCCGAGCTTGAGGAAGGCATCGATGCGCGCCAAGCGACTACTCCCGATGGGTCCAGGACCCGAGGTGTTTAGCCTGCGAGGACTGCAGGATCAACAGCTTGTCGCCGGAAATTTGACGTAACGCACGAACTTTGGCAAGGCGCCGGCGGCCGGGGCGCCGCCGGCCGGGAAGCGCTGGCGGGAGGGTGTGCTAGTTGCGGAAGCGCTCGAGCGCGCCGCGCAGCTCTTCCATGGACTGGAAGCGCTTGGCCTTGTCGACGGCCATCGCCTTCATGATCAGGTCCGAGAGCCCGGGCGGCAGGGACGGATTGATGTCCTTCGCAGTGCGCGCCTTACCCTGCACGTGCTGGTACATGACCGACATGTGGTCGCCGCGGGAGTAGGGCGGCACGCCGGTCATGATTTCGTAGAGGATGACCCCGAGGGCGTAGATGTCGGCCCGCTCGTCGACCTTCTTGCCGAGGATCTGCTCGGGCGCCATGTACTTCGGCGAGCCGATCACGTAGCCGGTCTTGGTGAGCTGGGTATCGCCCTCGCGCTGCGCGGCCGCCACGCCGAAGTCCACGATCTTGAGGAGCCCCTCCTGGTTGATGAGCAGATTGGCGGGCTTGAGGTCGCGGTGCACGATGCCTACCTGGTGGGCGACGGTCATGCCGGTGCAGATGTCGATGCCGAACTGGACCGCGCGCTTGATGTCCATGGGCTTCTCGTTCACCACCTCGCTGCCGAGGGTGTGCGAGGGGAAATACTCCATCGAGATCGCGTAATTCCCCTGGATGTAGAGGAAGTCGTAGATGCGGATGACGTTCGGGTGGGTGATCTTGCGCGAATAGCGCAGCTCGTGGACGAAGCGTTTCATCACCTCTTCGTCCTGCGAGACGTTCGGGTTGAGGAACTTGAGGATCAGCCGCTCGTCGACCACCGTGTCCTCCATCAGCAGCACGGTGCCGAAGGCGCCGCGTCCGATGCGGTCGATGTACTTGTAGCGTCCCTCGATGATGTCGCCGGGCTTGAGTGTCTGGATGTCCAGCCGGTTGGCGGCGGCCTCGGCCTGCTTGGCGGCCTGGGCGAGCGCCGCCTGGTCGGAGATGAGCAGCGTGCGCGCCGCCTCGCCCGCCCCCGGCTGCGGCGCGCGCCCGCCGGCCTGGGTCGGCGTCGCCGGCATGGTGGGCGGCAGGGCCTGCGGGCCGAGAGTCTTGATGCCGGCGATGCGGTTGTTGAGCTCGGTGACCGCCGCGGAGGCCATGCGCGAGATGGTCTGATCGGGCGAGGCGGCCTGGGCCTGCAGCTCGGCGCGCACCTGCTCGGCGCGGCCCTCGTCCGCGACCCGCGACAGCGCCTGCATCGCCTCGATGCGGATCTCGCGCTCGGGCCGCGCCACCAGCGGCAGCAGCGTGTCGACCAGCTTGGCGTCGCCGAGCTTGCCGAGCGCGCGCACCACGATCGGCAGGGCCTTGCCGTGGCTGCCGGTATGCAGCA
>DASSQU010000390.1:0-3596 GCA_035702325.1 Steroidobacteraceae bacterium | reverse complement strand
GCCGACCCCGAACCCGATTTCGCGCCCCTGACACTGCCAGGTCGCCTGCAGATGGGCCGCCGCCGCACGCATTTCGATTGCCATGCGCACGGCGCGCTCGCAGGCGTCCGGCACCGGCACCGGATCATTGAAGAACACCATCATGCCATCGCCGGTGAAGCGCTCGAGCGTGCCCTCGTGCTCCATGATCAGGCGGCCCATCTCCGCGTGGTACTGGCGCAGCACACCCATCACCTCTTCGGGCTCGACGCTCTCGGCGAAGGCGGTGAAGCCACGCAGATCGAGAAAGCACACGGTCAGGTCGCGGCGGTGGGTCGCGAGCGGATCCCCGGCGCCGCCGGCCACGATGAGCTCGGCGAGCTGTGGCGAGAAGAAGCGCTTGAGCCGCCCGAGCCGATCGAGCAGTGCCACCTGCTCCTGGACGCGCTGCTCGAGCTTGTGATTCCACTCGGCGAGCTCGCGCAGGTGCACCGCCTCGCGGTCCCGCAGCCGCTTCTTCTCGAGGCAGGCGCCGATGCGTGCCCGCAGCAGCACCGGATCGAAGGGCTTGGGCAGATAGTCCTCGGCGCCGAGCTCGATGCAGCGCACCACGCTGTCCATCTCATCGAGCGCCGAGATCATCAGTACCGGGATCTCCCGCAACGCCTGATCCGCGGTCAGGTGCTGCAGCACCTCGTAGCCGCTCATCTGCGGCATGAGAAAGTCGAGCAGCACCAGGTCGATGGGCTGCTGCCGCAGCACGGCGAGCGCCTCGGGACCGTTCGCCGCCGTCTGCACCCGGTGTCCGGCGCGCGTGAGCCGCCGAAGGAGCATTTCCCGGTTGGCGGCATTGTCGTCGACTACCAGGATGTTGCCGGTTTCCGCAGGCGGCAGCGGCACGACTGCGATGCGCGCCGTGTCGGACTCATTCGCTACCACCGGCAGCACGTTGACCCCGTCGGCGATCATGGCGCGCAGCGCCTGTGCGGCGCTCGCGATGCGCTCGAGGTCCTGACCCGCCTCGGAAGCGTCGAGCTGCTGCGCCCGGGCCCTGAGCTCGCCGACGGCGACGATGATCGCGCCGATCGGCGCGGCGGCCTGCGCGCTCAGGCGGCGCAGATCGATGTCGCCGTCCTTGCGCGTGCGCCCGAGCTCCTCGTCAACGAGCGACACCAGGCGCCGCGCGTGCTCGTGCAGCGCGCGCAGGGTGGGCTCGAGCGCGGCGATGCGGCCCTCGGCCGCGCTCTCGAGCAGCATCTCGCTGTAGCCGATGATGTGATTCAGCGGCGTATGCAGCTCGTGGCGCAGATGACTCAGGGTGGCGCGCTCGATGCTCACGCGCGCGGCCCCCGCTTGAGCAGTGTCTCGATCTTCTGCAGCAGCCGCGGCAGCTCGATCGGCTTGGTATCGAATTCGTCGCAGCCGACGGCGAGCGCCTTGTCGCGGTCGCCCGGCGTCACGTAGGCGGTCAGTGCGACGATCGGGATGTGGCGCGTCTCGCGCGCGGCCTTCAGCCGGCGCGTCGCTTCCCAGCCGTCGATTCCCGGCAGACTCACGTCCATCAGAATCAGCGCCGGAGCTTCCGAGCCCGCCAGCGTGACGCCCGTCTCGCCGTCGACCGCCGTCACCACCTCGTAGCCGCGCTTCTGCAGGCGTCGCGACAGCATGTCGCGGTTGAGCTCGTTATCCTCAATCAGCAGGATCTTGTTCATGCGCCACCCCCTGGTGTGACGGCCCGCGCGGCGCGGTGCAGCTACCCCGCGCCTCCTCCCGGCGACAATGCCCGGATCTTCTCCAGCAGGCGCGGCATTACGATCGGCTTGGTGTCGAAATCGTCGCAGCCGGCGGCCAGCGCCTTCTCGCGGTCGCCGGTCATCGCGTTGGCGGTGAGGGCGATGACGGGGATGTGGCGCGTCTGCTGTGCGGCCTTGATGCGCCGCGTCGCCTCCCAACCGTCGAGCACCGGCAGGCTGAGATCCATGAGGATCACGTCCGGGCGCTCGCTGGCGGCGAGCTGCACGCCACCCGCCCCGTCGCGCGCGATCAGCACCGTGTGCCCCTCGCGCCTGAGACGGTTCTCGAGTACGTAGATGTTGTCTTCGTTGTCCTCGACATAAAGGATCTTCACGCCAGTACCCCCTTCACCTTCGCCTGCTGGCCGCGCTCGATCGAGCGCGGCAGCATCCGCCCCAGCTCGCGCAGCAGCGCATCGAGGTCGGAGGCGTTCTTCTGCATCACCCGCTCGACGTAGCCATTGAGCTGCCGGTGGTCCTCGGCGTTCAGGTCCTTCGCCGTGAGAACCAGCACCGGGATGTCGCGCCACTGCTCGTGCCGGCGCATCTCCGCCAGGAACTCGAAGCCGTCCATCTCCGGCATCATCAGGTCGAGCACGATCGCATCGGGAGCGGATTGGGCCAGGCTCTGCAGCGCCAAGCGGCCGTTGCTCGCTTCCGCCACCTCCCACTTCTCCTGCTCGAGCACACGCCGTACGCTCTCGCGCATGATCTCGTCGTCGTCCACCAGCAGCACCTTGCGCGCGATCGGGCTGCTGATCTCGCGCAGCAGGGCGATGAGACGCTCGCGATCGATCGGCTTGGTGAGGTACTCGGTGGCGCCGAGCGAGTAGCCGCGGCTGCGGTTGTCCTCGATGGTGACCAGCACCACCGGGATATCGGCGAGCTGTGGATCGCCCTTGATGGCCGCGAGCACCGTCCACCCGTCGATGTCCGGCATGTGGATGTCGAGCGTGACGGCCGCGGGGTGGAGCTCGCGCGCGAGCTGCAGCCCCTCGCGGCCGCCGGTCGCGGTGCGCACCGCAAATCCCTCGCGCTCGAGGTAGCGCGCCATCATTTCGCACACCGTCTGATCGTCGTCGATGACCAGGATCAGCGAGCCCTTGACCGGCCGGCTCGGCTGGCGCTCGGGCCGGACCCGGCGCAGCGGCGCCGTCGGCTGGACCGTCTCGACGCGCGCCGGCAGGCGGATGGTGAAGGTCGAGCCCCGGCCGAGCTCGCTCGCGACGCTGATCTCCCCGCCCATCATCTGGCAGAAGCGGCGGCTGATTGCGAGCCCGAGCCCCGTGCCACCGTACTTGCGGGTGGTGGAAGGATCAGCCTGCACGAACTCCTGGAACAGCCGCCCCATCTGTTCGGGCGACATGCCGATGCCGGTGTCGCTGACGGCCATGGTGATCTCTTCGACGCCGCGGCCGTTGACGCGGGCAACGTCGATCGTCACCCGGCCGTGCTCGGTGAACTTGCAGGCGTTGCTCACCAGGTTGAGCAGCGCCTGGCGGATGCGGGTCTGATCGGCATGCATCTCGCCGACCTCCGGCGGGCAGTGGACCGTGATCTGGTTGCCGTTCTTGGCCGCCACCGGTCCGATGGTGGCGACCACGTCGTCGACCAGCGGCGCGATGGCGAAGGTCTCGGCGTGGATGTCCATCCTGCCGGCCTCGATCTTCGACAGGTCGAGGATGTCGTTGATGAGCTCGAGCAGGTCGCGGCCGGCGGCGCGGATTGTGCGCGCGAAGTCGAGCTGCTTGGCGGTCAGATTGCCCGACTCGTTGTCCGAGAGCAATTTGGAGAGGATCAGCAGGCTGTTTAACGGCGTGCGCA
>DASSQU010000389.1:0-6143 GCA_035702325.1 Steroidobacteraceae bacterium | reverse complement strand
CCGGCACGCCATGAGCTCGATGCGCGCGGCAAGGCCGTCTCTCCCGGTTTCGTCAACATGCTCGCGCACCCGGAGGTCTCACTGCTCGCCGACGGCCGCGCCCTCAGCGATCTCGTCCAGGGCGTCACCCTCGAGGTGCTGGGCGAGGATTCCATGGGTCCCTGGTCGGCGCAGATGAAGCGTCTCGACCTCAGGCGCCAGGGCGACATCCGCTACGACGTCGACTGGACGACGCTCGGGGAGTACCTGGCGAAGCTCGAGAAGCGCGGGATCTCGGTGAACGTTGCCTCCTACGTCGGGGCCGGCACGGTGCGCACCTACGTTCTCGGCGAGCGCGACGTACAGCCCACGCCCGCCCAGCTCGATGAGATGCGCACGCTGGTGCGGGCGGCCATGGAGCAGGGCGCTCTCGGGGTCACGACCGCGCTCATCTACGCCCCGAACGAGTACGCCCGGACGCCGGAGCTGATCGCCCTCGCGAGCGAGTCGGCGCGCTGCGGCGGGATCTACAGCGTCCACATGCGCAGCGAGGGCGACCGCCTGCTCGAGGCACTGAGGGAGACCATCGACATCGCGCGGGATTCGGGCGCACCGGCCGAGATCTATCACCTGAAAGCGGCGGGCCGGCGCAACTGGGGCAAGCTCGATGCGCTCATCCGCGCGGTGGACGCGGCGCGCGCCTCCGGGGTGCGGATCACCGCCGACATGTACGTCTACACCGCGGGCGCGACCGGGCTCGACGCTGCGATGCCGCCGTGGGTGCAGGACGGGGGGCTCGAGGAATGGATCGCACGGCTCAGGGATCCGGCCATCCGCGCGCGGGTGCTCGCCGATATGCGCGATCCCGCTCCGGCCTGGGAGAACCTCTACGGCGCGGCGGGCGCGGCCGGGACGCTGTTGCTCGGCTTCAAGAACCCGGCGCTCAAGCCGCTCACGGGCAAGACGCTCGCCGCGGTGGCGCGCTCGCGCGGCGTGAGCCCCGAGGACGCCGCCATCGATCTCGTGATCGAGGACGGCTCGCGGGTCGATGTGGCGTATTTCCTCATGTCGGAGGAGAACGTCCGCCGCGAGGTGGCGCTGCCGTGGGTGAGCTTCGATTCGGACGCGGATGCGCCGGCGCCGGAGGGCGTATTCCTCAAGTCGAGCCGCCACCCGCGCACCTACGGGAACTTCGCCCGCATCCTGGCGCATTACGTGCGTGAGGAGAAGGTGCTCACCCTGCAGCAGGCGATCAGGAAGCTCACGGCGTTCCCCGCCGCGACGCTCTCCCTCCGGGACCGCGGCATGCTCAAGGCCGGCGATTTCGCGGACGTGGTGGTATTCGATCCCGCGACCATCCAGGATCACGCGACCTACGAGCGCCCCCAGCAACTCGCCACCGGGGTCCTCGACGTGTGGGTGAACGGCGTGCAGGCGCTGCGCGACGGCGTGGCGACCGGCGCCGCGAGCGGTCGCGCGGTGCGGGGACGTGCCTGGACCGGCGCCCCCGGGGGCGGCTGCCGGGCGCACGCCGCGGACTGGACCTGGCCGCGTTAGAGCCTGTTCACACTTGCGTTGACTGCAGCGCAGGGCGCCAAAGTCGCGCCTTTGGCGCCCGGAAGGCCGCGCGCTTCAGGCGAACGGCCGGCGCAGCTCCATGCGCGCGGTCACCGGCGGCATCGGGTACTTGAGGCCGCTCGCGCAGTTGAAGAGCACCACCCGCTCCCCGGCCGCGATCCTGCCACGCGCCGCCGCCTCGAGGTACGCGGCGTAGGTCGCCGCGCCCTCGGGACTCAGCAGCAGTCCGTCCTTCGATGCGGCTTCCTGCCGCGCGCGCTCGATGGCCGCATCGTCGACCGCGAGGGCGAAGCCACCGGTCTCGCGCAGCGCGCGCAGTATGAGGAAGTCGCCGAGGGCCGCAGGGACGCGGATCCCGGAGGCGATCGTGTGGGCGTTCTCCCAGGGCGTGGCGCTCGCCGCCCCGAGCTCGAAGGCGCGCACGATCGGGGCGCAGCCGCTCGCCTGCACCGCGACCAGCTTGGGGAGCGGGCCGGCGATCCACCCGAGCGCGCGCAGCTCCTGCCAGCCCTTCCACATGCCGATGAGTCCCGTGCCGCCCCCCGTCGGGTAGAAGACGGCGTCCGGCAGGCGCCAGCCCATCTGTATCGCGAGCTCGAGCCCCATGGTCTTCTTGCCTTCGATGCGGTACGGCTCCTTGAGCGTCGACATGTCGAACCACTGGTAGCGCGCCTTGCCGAGCTCGACCAGCCGCGCGCAGTCGTTGATGAGACCGTCGACGCGCCACACGGTCGCGCCCTGGAGTGCGATCTCGCTGAGGTTGATCTCGGGTGTGTCCTCGGGGCAGAAGCAGAAGGCCTCGATGCGGGCGCGCGCGGCGTAGGCGGCCATCGCCGCCCCGGCGTTGCCGTTGGTGGGGATGGCGACGCGCCGCACGCCGAGGGACTTCGCCATCGAGACCGCTAGCGCGAGGCCACGCGCCTTGAAGGAGCCAGTCGGCAGCCGGCCCTCGTCCTTCACCACGGGCGGCGCGTACCCCGGCGGCCGTGCGCTGTTCTCCAGCTCGATGAGCGGCGTCTCCACCTCGCCGAGGCTCAACACGTGAGCGGGAGCGGAAACCGGCAGCAGCTCGCGCCACCGCCACAGTCCCGGCGCTCGCGACTCGATCTCTCCGCGCGTGACCTCGCGGCCGAGGGCCGCGAGGTCGTAACGCGCGAGCAGGGGTTTGCCGGCGGCCGACAGGCCGTGGAGCTTGCCGATGTCGTGACGCTGGCCGGTTGCGCTGCATTCGAGATGGGTGGCGTAGGAATAGCGCACTGGACTCCTCCACGCATCGGCGGCCGGACCCGGGCCGGCGGCGAGCGGCCCGCTTTGTGATACAAAGATGCAATGAATCCCGAGGCACTGCCCCGCTCGCAGCCGGAGCTGGTCCGCGCCATCGGCCGCTGGAGCATGGTAGCACTGGCGGTGAACTCCATCCTCGGCAGCGGCATCTTCGGGCTGCCGTCCGTGGTCGCCCGGCACGTCGGCCGCTCGAGCCCGCAGGCGGTGCTGCTCGCCGGCATTGCGATGGCCGTGGTCATCGCCTGCTACGCCGAAGTCGCCTCGCAGTTCACCGGCACCGGTGGTCAATATATATATGTGCGGCGCGCTTTCGGGCGTTTCATCGGGGTGCAGGTCGGGTGGATGACGCTGCTCGGCCGGCTCACCGCCTGCGCCGCCGCGGTGAACCTGCTGGTCATCTCGCTCGGCGAGTTCTGGGCGCAGGCGCAGGCACCACTGCCGCGGCTGGTGGTGAGCTCGCTGTTCGTCGGCACCCTGGCACTCGCGAACTATCGCGGCGTCGCGCAGGGCGCGCTGCTCAGCAACGTGTCCGTGGTAGCCAAGCTGGTGCCGCTCGCGGCGGTGTTCGTCGCCGGCATGATCTACCTCGCGATCCATCCCGCCGTCGCGCCGCAGGCCGCGACCGGCAACCTGGATGAATGGCTCGAGGCGACACTGCTGCTGTTCTTCGCCTACGGCGGCTACGAGGCGATGATGAATCCCATGGGCGAGGCCCGGGATCCGCGGCGCGATGCGCCGTTTGCACTGTTCGTAGCCCTCCTCGTCGTCATCGTCGTTTACACCGGGCTGCAGTACGTCGTGGTGGGCGCATGGCCCGATGCGGCCGGCAGCGAGCGGCCGCTCGCCGATGTGGCGCAGGTGATGATGGGCAGCGCCGGCGCCGTGCTGATCTCGATCGGCGCGCTGATCTCAGTCTACGGGTACCTGAGCGCGAATCTGCTCACCGGGCCGCGCGGAGTGTTCGCGCTCGCCGAGCGCGGCGACTTTCCGCGATGGTTCGCCGCCATCCACCCGCGCTTTCGCACGCCGCACGTCTCGATCGTGGTCTTTGCGCTGCTGGTGTGGGCCTTCGCCCTGTGGGGGAGCTTCGCCTGGAACGTCACCCTGTCGGCGGCGGCGCGGCTCTTTTACTACGGCGCAGTGTGCGCGGCGGTCCCGGTGCTGCGCCGGCGCCAGCCGCGGGCGGCGCTGTTCCGCGTGCCCGGCGGGCCCATCCTGCCGGCGCTCGGGGTGGCGATCTGCGTCGCGCTGCTGACGCGCGTCGATTTCAGCAAGTCGGTGATCGTGCTGGCGACCATCCTTACTGCAGCGCTCAACTGGTGGCTGGTGAGGAGCCGGGGCGCCGCCGCCGAGCCGTCCGGCGCGGCCGGGGATGTCCCGCTCGGCACTTACGAGCGCGAATGAGGAATTGAGGAGAGGTACGATGAACGCAGACGTCGCGGCCGAGACCCTGGTGAAGCGCGCGCGCGATGCGCGCGGCGTCGTCACCCTGACCCTCAATCGCCCGCGCGCCTTCAATGCGCTGTCGGAAGCCATGCTCGATGCCCTGCGGCAGGAGCTCGATCGTCTCGCCGCCGACCCGGCGGTGCGCGTGGCGGTGATCGCGGGGGAGGGCAAGGCGTTCTGCGCCGGGCACGACCTGCGGGAAATGCGCGCCCAACCCTCGCTCGGCTACTACCGGCGGCTGTTCGCGCTCTGCAGCGAGGTGATGCTGCGCCTGCGGAGCCTCCCGGTGCCGGTGATCGCGCGCGTGCACGGCACCGCCACCGCGGCCGGCTGCCAGCTGGTCGCACAGTGCGACCTGGCGGTGGCCTCGAGCGAGGCGCGCTTCGCGGTGAGCGGCGTCAACCTGGGGCTGTTCTGCTCGACGCCCGGCGTGGCGCTCACGCGCAACGTGCCGCGCAAGCAGGCCTTCGAGATGCTGGTCACGGGAGAATTCATCGACGCCGCCGAGGCGCGCACCCGGGGACTCGTGAACCGGGTCGCGGCCCCGGGCGAGCTCGACGCGGAGCTCGGGCGGCTCACCGACAGCATCGTCGCGAAGCCGCGCGTGGCGGTCGCGCTCGGCAAGGAGCTCTTCTACCGCCAGCTCGAGCTCGGCATCGCGGCGGCCTACGAGGCGGCGGGTGAGACCATGGCCTGCAACATGATGGAGGAGGCGGCACTCGAGGGCGTGCAGGCGTTCATCGACAAGCGCGCGCCGCGCGCCGCCGGTTGACACCGGGCAAGCAGGCCCGGGGGCCCGGGCCCCGCTGCTATCTGGTGACGCCGTTGCTGAGGCCTTCGCGCTCGAGCTCGAGATGATTCGTCACCACGCGCTGGACGCCCGGGATGCCGGCGGTGATCTCGCGTGCGCGATAGAGCGCCTCGTAGCTCCACACGAACCCGCTCAGATCGGCCACCCCGTCATCGAATCGTACGTCGACATGGCGGTAGAAGTAGACGGGATCCGCGCGGAGCGCCGCGTAGATGCGGTTCTCGACCGCCTGGTCCGCCGCGCTCTCGGCCGGCGATTTCGCGGGGGGCAGTGCGCAGCCGGCGACCAGCGCGAGCGTCGCGGCACAGACGGTCCGGCACGCGACTTCTCTCCACCCGAGCGCCATACGTCTCCTTCCGGGCCACCGCCCGACCGCTGTCGGTGAGTAGACCGGCGCAAGGCTCGCCGGTTCATGCCGGCGGCCGGACGGCCGTGTGTTCGGCGTTCCGTCCGGTTCCGCTCAGCGCCCGGCGCGGCTAGCGCGCCGAGGGCGAGTTATCGATCCCGTTCCTCTGCAGCTCGAGGTCGTTCACCACCCGGCTGACGCCCGGTACCAGCTCCGCGACGCTCCGGGCCTAGTCGAGGTCCGGCGGATCCCACACATAGCCGCTGAGGCGCACCACGCCGTTATTGACGTTGACGAAGATGTGCCTGGCATACAGCGCCCGGTCCGCCTCCAGCGCGGCCTGTACGCGTGCCGCGGTGGCCTTGTCGGCCTCACGCTGGGCGTCGTTCCTGCTCGTGGCACATGCGGCCACGCCACTCAGCACGGCGAGCGCCGCCGCGGTGTACCCCGCGCGTCTTAGACTCGAGCTCAAAGTTGCTCCCTCCCCATGCCTCTGCAGCTGCTTGCGAGGATGTATACCACAGCCGGTGGCCGGACGCGGGCCCGGCCCCCGGAGCGGCGGTTACACCGCCCCGGGGTCGGGTTTCGGCGCGTCCCTGCCACGCTCCTGAGGGGGACTTCAGAACTTGAAGTTCAGACCCGTCGACACGCCGATCTCGTGGCATCCGCCCCAGGTCGTCGGACCCGCGCTGCTGTAAT
>DASSQU010000388.1:0-11179 GCA_035702325.1 Steroidobacteraceae bacterium | reverse complement strand
AAATCGAGCTTGAGCGCCACATCCGTCACGTCGCGGTTGTCCGTGCCCAGATTGTTGTCCTGGATCGGGCTGGTCACGTCGTTGGCATTCGGCGGCGTGGTGAAACTGCTGAAGGGATTGGCCTCCACGGCGCGCGGAATGATGTAGTAGTAGGCGGTCGTCTCGACGCGATCGCGGAACACCCGCAGGTCCGCCGACCACAGGTCGGAGGGTCGCCACAGCAGCCGCACCCGCCCGGAGTAATCCCGGTACGGATCGGCCTTGCGGTCGAGGTAGGCGTTGTCCAGATAGCCGTCGGTGTTGAAGAAATTGAGTGACGCCCGGTAGCGCAGCGTCCCGGCCGCGTCGATCGGCCCGCTGACGGCCACCTGCGCCTTCTCGGACACCCCGTTGCCCACGCCGACCTTGGCGGCACCTTCGAAGTGGTCGGCAGGATCCGCGGTGCGGATGAGGATCGCGCCGCCGATGGCATTGCGGCCGTAGAGCGCGCCCTGCGGGCCCTTGAGCACCTCGATCTCCCGGATGTCGGTCAGCTCCTGGTCGAACTCGTAGGGATTGGTCTCCAGCACGCCGTCGACCAGCACCGCGACCGACGGCTCGCTGTTACGTGCCTGCGAGATGCCGCGGATGGTGATGAACGAGTTGCCGACGTTCTGCACCTCGACCAGGGTCATGTTCGGCACCATCGCGACGAAGTCGCGGGGAGTCTCGATGCCTGCCGATTCGATGGTCTGCTGGGTGAACGCGTTTTCCGTCACCGGCGCGTTGATCAGCGTCTCCTCACGCTTGCGCGCGGTAACCACGACCTCCTCGAGCACCGGCTCGGCCGCCTGCACCTGGGTCTGGGTCTGCGCCCACAGCGGCGCGGCGGCCGGAGCGGCCCCGAGGGCCGCCACGAAACCCACGATGATTCGGCGCGTTGCAGTAAACATGTGCTATTCCCCCGTTCGGATTGTTCACGAGTTCGCTTCGGCACCGGCCCGCCCCGTGGCGAGCTCGCGTCGCACGATCTGCGCGCCGGCGACCATGGCCTGGAGCTTGCCGAAGGCCGACTCGCGCGGCAGATACTTCATGCCGCAGTCGGGCGCAATCAGCAGCTTCAGCGGATCGACAAAAGGCAGCGCCCGGCGGATACGGCTCGCCACCTGCTCCGGCGACTCGACCGCGTGGTCGGCGAGGTTGATGACGCCGAGGATGACCGTCTTGGCGGACAAGCCGCCGAGAACCGTGCAGTCGAGACCCGATTGCGCGGTCTCGATCGACACCTGGTCGCAGCGACACCCGGCGAGCTCCGGCAGGAAGGAGTATCCCGGCGGGCGCACGTGGATGATGGCGGCGTAACCGAAGCAGATGTGCACGGCGGTGGTTCCGCCGACGCCCTCGAGCGCGCGGTTGAGTGCGTTCAGGCCCCAGGCACGGGCTTCCTCCGGCCGGGCCTGCATGTAGGGCTCGTCGAGCTGCACCACGTCGGCGCCGGCGCGGAACAGATCGCGGACTTCCTCGTTCACCGCCGCAGCGTAGTCCATCGCTGCCCGCTCGCGGCTGCCGCCGTAGTAGTCGATCTGCGCCTGCTGCGCCATGGTGAAGGGACCGGGCACGGTCGTCTTGATGTGACGGCGGGTATGGCGGCGCAGGAATTCCACGTCGCGGATGCCGACCGGATGGCGGCGCCGTATCGGCCCCACGACGCGCGGCACCGGGTTCGGGTGGCCGCTGCGATCGAGAGCCGAGCCGGGGTGCTCCAGATCGAGACCAGCGAGCGCCGTGGCGAAGTGATTCGAGTAGCTCTCGCGGCGGATCTCGCCGTCGGTGATGATGTCGAGCCCGGCCTCTTCCTGGGCGCGGATTGCGAGCAGGGTGGCATCGTCCTGCGCCTCGGCCAGCCAGGGCTCGGGCACGCGCCACAGCTCGCGCGCGCGCACCCGCGGCGGAAAGCGTCCCGCGAGCCGGGCGCGGTCGATGAGCCACTCGGGCTGCGGGTAGCTTCCGACCAGTGTCGTTGACAGCGGCAGCAGCATCGCCTCAGCTCCCCGCGCCCGCGCGGGCCGCCCCGGCCGCCGCCGGGGGCCAGGCCCCACCCCGCGCCAGGGCGCCACGAATGGCCCCGCCGTGCTCATCGAGCAGCGGCGCCGGTCGCACCGCCTGCGCACAGATCCCGTCGACGTGCAGCGCACCGCGCACCGCACGCGTCGCGGTGTGCGGCGGCTGCACCGGCACGATGAGGCCGAGGTGCCCGACCTGCGGGTCGCGCACCGCCTCGTCGATGCGATTGACGGGCGCATGCGGCACGTCTTCGGCCTTGAGGCGCCCGAGCCAGTGAGCGAGCGGCCGCTTGACGAAACGCGCGTCGAGCTCGAGGCGCAGCGTCTCGTACTCGGCGATGCGCCGCTCGCGGGGATTGAAGCGCGGATCGTGGCCGAGCTCGGGGGCGTCGAGTGCGGCGACCAGGCCGCGCCAGAACTTCTCCAGCGAGGACAGGTGAATCGCGATCAGCCGTTCGTCGGCGGTGCGCAGGATGTAGGCCTGCGCGAGCCGCGGCCGGTCGGCGGAGGTGGGCGTCTCGTTGAGCGCGAAGAAGGCAGCGAAGGGCTCGACGGCGAAGTGCGCCATGGCCTCGAGCATCGACACTTCGACGTGGCTGCCGCGGCCGCTGCCGCCGCGCCGCACCAGCGCCGCGAGCACCCCGTGGGCGGCGTACAGCCCGGTGATGGCATCGGCGAGTGCCGGACCGAGGAATTGCGGCCGCCGGTAGTCGACCACCACGCTCAGGAAGCCGCTGAGGGCCTGGGCGACCGAGTCGTAGCTCGGCCGCTCGACGTACGGACCGCTCGCGCCGAAGCCGCTGATCGAGCAGTACACCAGGCGCGGGTTGAGCGCGTGCAGGTGTGCGACGCCGGCGCCGAGGCGCTCGGCGGTCCCGGGCCGGAAGTTCTGGATGTAGACATCCGCATGCCGCACCAGGCCCTCGAAGAGCTCGCAGTCCCGCCGCTGCTTCATGTCGAGCGCGACGCTGCGCTTGTTGCGGTTGTATGCCTGGAAGTGCGGCGAGTACTGGCCGCCCTGGTAGGCACGGTAAGGGTCGCCCTCGGGACCCTCGATCTTGATGACGTCGGCGCCGAGGTCCGCGAGGATCATCGCGGCGCACGGGCCGGTGATGAAAGTGCCCTGCTCGAGCACGCGGATCCCCTCGAGTGCGGCGCTCATGGGCGCTTGCTCCCGTCAGGAGTCATCGCCCGGCTTGAAGCCCGCCGGTGCCGCGCCGTCGTAGTCGATGGCCTGCGCGGCGGCGTGCGACATCACGAAGCCGATCGGGCGCTGCTGCTCCTCGAGCAGGTGCCCCACCAGGCCCGCGGCGCGCGCGAGCAGCGGGACCCCCTTGAGCGCGAGGGGCGGATAGCCCGCGTCGAGCAATACCGCGGGTATGGCCCCCGAGACGTTGAGCGCCAGCGCCCGGCCGACGAGGGACGGGAGCAGCTTCTCGACCAGTTGTGCAATCTCGACGTGCCGTCCGGCGAGCTGCGTCTCGCGTGCGATCGCGAGCAGCCGCTGGGCGCGCGGGTCGCTGCCGCGATGCAGGGGGTGACCGTAACCCGGGATGGCGCGGCGCGCCTCGCGGTACCCGCGCACCACCTCGCCCACGGCGCGCTCGAGGTCGGTCGGCGCCTCGGGGCGCGCGTGGATTTCCCCGAGAAAGCGTCCGGCCGCCTCCGCCGACCCCAGCACCACCGAACCGCAGCCGAGCAGCCCGGCCGCCACCGCGCCCTGCACGGCCTCGGGCGATGCGGCGAGCGTCATGCGCGCCGCCTGCACGCTCGGCACGAGCCCGTGTTCGGCGATCGCAACCAGGGTCGCATCGAGCACGCGGCGCTGCGCCGCGGAGGGGAGCGCACCGGTCACGAGCAGCCAGAAATGCTCGGTGAAGCTCACCGTGCCGATGAGCTCGCGCGTGAGGTCCCGCCCGCGCACGATGATCGTCTCGGCGTTCGAAGCCGAGATCGCCGTGGCGCGCCGATCCTGCCGGCCGATCTTCAACGCTCGCCCCCCGAGGATAATATTTCGTATAGCGAAATCTTGGTCGGTATTCGAAACGATACTGCGCCCCACCCTCGCGCAGCGTCAATACGTCCCGCCGCCTCTACCGTGTTTTCGGATATCGAAATAGACTCGCTCCCATGCCCCATCGCCGTCCAACGCCGCCGCGCCGCGAGGCGATGGGCGGCCTCGCCAAGGGGCTTGCCGTCATCCGCGCCTTCACGCGCGATCACGCCGCGCTTTCCCTGAGCGACATTGCCCGCAGCGCGTGCATTCCGCCCGCCACCGCCCGGCGCTGCCTGCTGACGCTCGAGGAGCTCGGCTACCTCACGCGCAACGGCCGCAGCTTCCTGCTGCGTCCCAAGGTACTCGAGCTCGGCGCCGCCTATCTCGAGTCGATGAACATCGAGCTGATCACCCGCACCCATCTCGAGGAGCTGGCGCGCAACACGGCCGACTCGGCCGCGCTGTGCGTGCTCGACGGTGTCGAGATCGTGTACGTGGCGCGCGCCTCGGTGCGCACGCTGCTGCGGCTCGAGGCGCACATCGGCAGCCGCTTCCCGGCCTACGCGACCTCGACCGGCCGCGTGCTGCTCGCCGGCGTGACGCCGGAGCGGCTCGAGCAGTATTTCGGCACGGCCCGCTTCGAGGCGCTCACCGAGCGCACGGTCACCGACCCGGCGCGGCTGCGCACGCTCATCGAGGAGTGCCGGCGCAGCGGCTACTCGGTGGTCGAGGATGAGCTCGCCTACGGCGTGATCGCGCTCGCCGTGCCGGTACTCGACCCGCAGGGTGGCGTGGTCGCGGCGCTCAACTCATCGAGCCACTCGCGGCGCATCACCCGCAGCAGGCTGGTGCGCGAGCGACTCCCCATGCTGCAGCAGGCGAGCCGTCAGATCTCCGCCGACCTCGCCACCGTGCCCTGGCTGTCCCTGAGCGCGCAGCGCTAGCGCGCCTGCGCCTGCGGCTTGCGGCGCGGTGCGGACGCTTGACGCTCGTGCGGTCAGAACGTAGCCTGAATGCGAAAAACGTTTCGCTATCCGAAGGGAGACCCGATGCCGCCGGCCTCGAGCCTGGCGCCGTCCGCGCCGGACGACCACGGCGCGGACCGCTTCCTCGCGGTGGCGGGGGCGCGGCTGCGCTATCGCGACCAGGGCGCGGGGGCGCCAGTGGTGCTGGTGCACGGCTGGACGCTCGACCTCGAGATGTGGGACGGCCAGGTCGACGCACTGCGCGACGAGTTCCGCCTGGTGCGCTTCGATCGCCGCGGCCACGGGCTGTCCCGCGCGCCGGGCGGCCGGCAGTCCGGCGGCCTGCGACGCGACGGCGCGGACCTCGCCGCGCTCTGCCGGCATCTTCGCCTCGGGCGCGTCGCGCTTCTCGGCATGTCGCAGGGCGTGCGCGCCGTGCTCGACCTCGCCTGCAGTGCGCCCGAGCGGGTCCGGGCACTGATTCTCGACGGGCCGCCGGCCTTCGATCTGTCGGCCGGCGACCCTGAAGTGCCGCTGGCCCGCTACCGGCAGCTCGTGATGGGCGGCGGAATCGAGTCGTTCCGGCGCGAGTGGGCGCGCCATCCGCTCATGCAGCTGCGCACCCGCGCACCGGCCGCGCGCCGGCTGCTCGCGGCGATGATGGCTCGCTACCACGGCGACGATCTCGCTCATCCGGGCCAAGCCGACCGGCGCCAACCGGCCCCGCAACTCGAGTCGCTGCGCGCACCCACGCTCATCCTCAACGGCGCCTTCGATCTTCCGAGCCGCACGCGGGCCGCCCGCTGGCTGCTCGCACGGCTCCCCGGCGCCGAGCATGCCTCGGTCCCGAATGCCGGTCATCTGCCGAATCTCGACAACCCGGCCGCATATAACGCACTCTGCCGGGCGTTCCTCAACCGTCATGCCTAGACGGCCATCGACCTAAGGAGCCGCCATGGCCAAGATCCTGGTTCTCTACTACAGCAGCTACGGACACATCGAGGCGATGGCCTATGCGCAGGCCGAAGGGGCGGCGCGCGTGCCGGGCGCCCTTGTTGCCGTCAAGCGCGTGCCCGAGCTCGCTCCCGCGCAGGTCGCCCGCGCATCCGGATTCAAGCTCGACCAGACGGCACCGCTCGCCGTGCCGGACGAGCTCGCGCAGTACGACGGCGTCCTGTTCGGCACACCCACGCGCTTCGGCAACATGGCCGCCCAGATGCGCAACTTCCTCGATCAGACGGGAGCGCTCTGGACCAGCGGTGCCCTGGTCGGCAAAGTCGGCAGCGTCTTCTGCAGCACCGCCAGCCAGCACGGCGGTCAGGAGACCACCATCACCTCCTTCCACCACACGCTGCTGCATCACGGCATGATAGTCGTGGGCCTGCCCTACACCTTCAAGGATCTCGCCACCATGCGGGAGATCACCGGCGGTACGCCCTACGGCGCGAGCTGCGTGACCGGCGCCGGCAGCGAGCTGCGCATGCCGACGGCGCTCGAGCTCGAGATGTGCCGCTACCAGGGCGAGCACGTGACGAAGATTACGGCGCGGCTGTTTCCCGGCTGAGGCTCCCGAGCGGCGCTGGCGCGCGCCGCACCCGTGCCCGCGCATGTCAGCCGGCATACATTACTTTCCGGTCACCGCGCCGGTACTCATCGGACTCGCGGTGTTGCTCGCGCTGCTGGCCGGCTCCGTCGCGGTGCGGGCGCTCAGCTTCGCATCGGCCAGCATGGGACTCGCACCGCACACCATGATCGGCGTGCTGCTCCTCTCGCTCCTCGGCAGCTACATCAACATCCCGGTCGCCTACCTGCCGGAACGCAATATCACCACCGCTGCGGTGGTGAGCTACTTCGGCATCCCGTACGTGATTCCGCTGGTGCGCGCCGCGCCTGCGACCGTGCTCGCCGTCAACGTCGGAGGGGCGGTCATTCCGACGGTGCTTTCCTTCTATCTGATGGCGCGGAACCACCTGTACCGCCTCAGCCTGGGCGGCATCGCCCTGGTCGCAACGGCGTGCTTCCTGCTCGCCAAGCCCGAGCCCGGCCTGGGAATCGCCGAGCCGATTTTCGTGCCGACCCTGGTGACTGCTCTCGTGGCGGTGACACTCTCGCGCCGGCATGCCGGCGCGCTCGCCTACATCTGCGGCAGCCTCGGGACGCTGGTCGGAGCCGATCTGCTCAATCTCGGCAGGATCCGCGGGCTCGGTGCGCCGGTCGCCTCGATCGGGGGCGCCGGAACCTTCGACGGCATCTTCGTGATCGGCCTGCTGTCGGTCGTCTATGCCGGCTGGTTCGCCTCGGCGGACGCACGCCGGGGCGGCCGTTAGCGACATAAGCTCGCGACATAATCCGCGCACTTTGACTTCGGGCAGGCATCGCGTGCACCCTCGCGCTGAATCTGCGGCGGGGGACGGCGGCGTGTGGACCGCGTCCAGGGATAATCAGCCGAGCCACCATGTTCAGCTCAATCGCATGCCAGGCGCGTTACTGGGCAGTGGCCCAGCGGCGGCGCCTCGTCTACTTCTGGCGCGACCGCGACCGCAGCAGCCTCGTGTTCCTGGCAATGCTCGTCCTGGTCGTCTCGGGTCTCGCGGGCATAGCCGGTTTCGCCTACGTGGACGGTACGCGGATCCGGCCGCTGCAGTTCCTGGCCGCGCAGCGGCAGGCGGCACTGGCACGGCGGCGCGCGCAGGATCTGCAATGCCTCGCCGAGAACGTCTACTTCGAGGCCCGCGGCGAGCCGCTCGACGGCCAGTATGCCGTCGCCGAGGTCACCCTGAACCGCACCCGGGCCGCGCATTTTCCGCGCACCATCTGTGCGGTGGTCCACGAGGCCCGCTGGGATCCGGGCCGGCGACGCTACGTGGCGGACTTCTCGTGGACCGAACTGCCGGCATCGGCCCCGCCCGACGGACCCGCCTGGAAGCAGGCGATGGCGGTGGCCACCGCCGCCTACGACGATCTGCGCCCGCCGCTGGTGCCCGACGCGCTCTTTTATCACGCCGCCGACGTGCGGCCGCCGTGGGCAAAGACGCGCCGCCCGGTGGCGACGATCGGCAATCACATCTTCTACCGCTGAGCGTCTAGTAGAACGCCACTCCGCGCCGCAGCACGAGCTGGAAGACGAGCAGCAGCGCGAGCACGGCGGCGAACGGCCACAACATGGATTCCCGTGCCCCGGCCGGCGCTCTGGCCGCAGCCTCGCGCCAGCCCGACGCCTGCACCCACACGATCCCGGCCACACTCACGACCGCCGGCACTCCCACGACCTCGACCAGTCCGCGCGGAATCCGGAAGGGAACGATCATCGGGATCGCGATCAGCGCCGGAAGGGTCGCGACCTGGAAGACGAAGCGCAGGCGGGCGCGGGCGCTCGCGAGCTGCGCGCGTTCGGTCGCCGCGCCGAGAAACTCCCGGCTGAGCCGCCAGGCAGCCGCCGGCATGAGCAGCAGTGCGGTCACGGCGGCGGCGGCTCGCGCCGCCGGTCCGAGCCGCAGGAACTCCATCGCCGTGCCGACGTCGCTGCGCGGACTCAAGGCGCCGATCACCACCTGCGGCAGCGCCATGAAGAAACCGCTGTAGGCCATCCACGCCAGAAACAGCCGTGCCGTCGCGGAGCGCCGCGGGCGCTGCCGCAGCAGCATGGCGCACAGGGCGCCACTCACGACGGTCGCGAGTGCTCCGGTCCCCTGGTAGAGCGCGGCGAGCGGATTGCTGCCCTGCCAGGTGTGATTGTTGTGGAGCAGCGTCGCATGCAGGCCCGGGGTGAGCGCCTTGGGGATCACCAGGAACAATTCCTGGAGGAAGAAAGTCACATTGAAGGCGAGCGTATAGAGGAGCGCTGAGCTCAGCGTCGAGCGCCAGTTCCAGCGGGCAGCCGGTGCCCCACTCCTGCGGCGCTCGCCCGCGGCGCCCCGCAGGCCCGCGATGCCGAGCAGCAGCGGCCCGACCAGGAAGAAAACTGCGACTGCCGCTACGATCGTCATCCGGCCTGCCTGCCCCGGAGCCGGGGATGTACGCCAGCCACTTTACAACGGGCAGTTCCCCGGACCATTGTTGCGGTCCAGGGAGAGCCGGCCCGCCACCGTCGACATTGTTGCGCTACGAGGGATAGCGATGCGATACGTGCGAGGCCTGCTCGACCGGGTGCTGCTGATCGCCGCCGCGGTAGTCGGCGGACTGGTCCCGGGCTTCATTGCCCAGTACCGCCAGCGGCTCGGCGGCCGGCTCGATCAGGCCCGGCTCGATCTGCAAGCCTGGCAGAGGATCGCGGACCAGTTCTATCACGGCGACCTGCAGAAGCTCATCGACTACCATCTGAGCAGTACCGATCCGACCTTCCACGCCGAAGGCGACGTCATTCGCGCCCTCATCGCGGCGGTGCATCAGCTGCAGAGCGCGCTCGACGCCCTGCAGGGCAGTCTGCTGCAGCAATTCGCGTATCTCGCACTGCACACCGACCCGGCCCTCGCGCGTGCCACCTTCAGCGACTGGGTGCCGACCTTCGCGCTCTCGGCCGAGGGACTGGTGTTCGCGCTGGCGTTCGCGCTCGCGATCTGGCTCGTCTTCCACCTGCTGTGGCGGGTGCTCGCAGTCGGCGGTCACCGCCTCCTGGGCCGACGGCCGGCACGCATCCCGCAAGGGTAAATGCGTACGGCAATCCGCCGGGCACCACCCGATACTGGTGCGTATGACCCGCGGACACCACGAACGTCGCGCGCGCGGCATCGCTCCGGTCCGCATCCACGTTCACGAGCTCGCGCAACTGTACAACTCGCTCGATCCGTCGCCGTTCTGGGACCGTGACCTGGACCGTAGCGCCGCCGAGTTCATCGAGGGCGAGTTCCGCGATCGCGAGTGGGCGGACAGCTGGCATCTGATCGTTCACGTACGCAGCGGCGAGGCGGACGCCGGGACGCTGCAGCGTGCCGTGGAGAGCTACTACGAGCGTCTCGCGACCTCCGCGCAACGCGAACTCCGCGAGCACCTCAGAACCGCACGTCTCGGGCTGCTGGCGGGCCTCGTGCTGTTCGGCGCCTTCATGGGGGCACGCACGCTGCTGCGGGCGAGCCTGCCGGCGCTGCCGGGCGCGGTCGACGAAGGACTCATCATCCTCGCCTGGCTCACGCTCTGGCGGCCCGCGGAAACGCTTGCCTACGGCTGGCTGCCGCTGCGCCGTCGCCGGCGGCTCTATGAACGCATGCAGGGAATCCGCGTCAGCGTGCAGCTCGAGCGGCCCGACTCCGGAACCCCGGCGACCGGCGCACCCGGAACGTGACGCAGCGCCGGTGCGCTCACAGCCACCTCCACAGGAGCGGCGTCCACATCCCGAGCGCCACGAACACCAGCCCGGCGGCGACGCGCAGCCCGTAGGCGAGGTCGCCGGCGCCCACGGCAGCGACCAGCTTGCTGACCGTGTTGGTCGAAAATGCGAGCAGCACGGCGGTGACGAGCTCGTCGCGCGGCAGCGGCGTCGCCAGCGCCAGCGACAGCACCGAGGTAGCCGCCGCGTGGGCGTCGAAGAAGCCGGTGAGCCCGGCGCCGATCGGCAATGCGAGCTGACCGAAGCGCCCGGTGAGATACGCCATCACGGCAGTAACCCCCGACAGCAGCACCGCAAAGCCGATCGCGTACCTCAAGCTGAACGCCCGGCCACCCGCGATCGTGTCGGGCGCGAGCGTGCGGCGCTGGCGCAGGCTGAGCCCGGCGCCGGTCACCGCTGCTGCGAGTCCGCCGGCGAGCGACGGGCCGAGGACTCTCAGGCCCGCGGGATTCACCGCGGCGGCGACCACGGCGAGCAGCACGACGGTTGCCACGGTGGAAAACAGCGCGCCCGAGACGCACGCGCTGCGCAGCGCGGCCGTCTCGCGCGCCCTGGCCCCGAGGGCCGCGATCGTCGCGGTGCTGGAGACGAACCCGCTCGCCAGCCCGGAGAGCGCGAGCCCGAGGCGCGGTCCGGCGGCACGCAGCGCGACGTAGCCTGCTGCCTGCAGGGCCATGAACAGCACGACCAGTCGCCACAGGCTGCGCGGATTGACCGCCGGCAACCACGCCCCGCCGTGTTCCGGGAGCAGCGGCAGAATGATCAGCGCCGCGCCACAGAACACCAGCCCGTCGCGCAGCTCCGCCTCGCTGAGCGTATCGACCGAGAAACGATGCAGCGAGCCGCGGCTTGC
>DASSQU010000387.1:0-3845 GCA_035702325.1 Steroidobacteraceae bacterium | reverse complement strand
CGAGCTGGGTGATCTGCCAGGGCGTCAGGCTGGCGAAGATGCTGGTGGTGAGCTGGCGGCTCTTGACCTGCAGCCGCGAGATCTCGTCCTGAAGGTTCACCTCCGAGTCCGAGCTCACGTGCCGCAGCTCCTCGATCTTCGCTTCGAGCTCGGCGATCGGCTGTTCGAAATCGAGGAACGAGACTGCCATGGGCGTGGGGAGGGTACGTAAGGTGCGCCGCGGAGCGCAAGTAAGGCGTCAGCGCCGGTCGGCCGAATACGCGCCGCCGGAGCTCGCGGGCGGCGCCCCGTACAACACCTGCAGCCCGTCGGCTCCGAGGAGCGCCTCGAGCTGCTCGAGCAGCTCGAGGCCCGGGCGTACGCTCCACTCGGGCGCGAGGTTGAGCGCGCCGCTCACCGCCGCGCCGCGGTACTCGATGGTGATCGGGCAGGGCCCCGGACGGAACGGCTCGAGAATCCCCGCCAGCCGTTCGCCGAGGCGCGGCAGCGCGGTGCTCGGGCAGCGCAGCACCAGCCGCTGGGCGCAGCGCGAGCGCACCTGGTCGAGCTCGCTGATGTGGCGCGCGGACAGCCGCCACGCGTCCGAGAACTCGTCGAACCGCAGCGTGCCCTCGATGAGCACCAGCGCGTCCTTGGCGATGAGCTCGCGGTGCTTCTGCCAGGTCTCCTCGAACAGCAGCACCTCGAGCCGCCCGGTGCGGTCGTCGAGCGTCACGATCACGCGCGGCCCGCGCTTCTTCACCTCGTCGATGAGCCCCGCGACCGTGACCGCCCTTGCGGAGCCGAAGCGTCCCGGCTCGAGCCCGGGACTCGGCCGGTCGCCGACCAGATCCGCGATGCGGTGCGAGACCAGGCGAGCGAGCGCCTCCTCGAAGCGCGCCAGCGGGTGCCCGGTGAGGTACAGGCCGAGCGTCTCGCGCTCGCCCGCGAGGCGCACCGCCGCGCTCCACTCCGGCAGCGGCGCGCCCGCCACGATGAGCGGGGCCGGCGCGGCGGTGGCGAGGCCGCCGAACAGGTCCGACTGGCCGGCGGCGTGCGCCCGGCTGTTCTGATCGCCGAGCTGCATCGCCGCGCCGAGGCGCTCCATGAGCGTGGCACGGTTGGCGCCCAGGCAATCGAGGCTGCCCGAGCGCAGCAGCGCCTCGAGCACCCGGCGGTTCACCTTCTGCAGATCGAGCCGCCGGCACAGGTCCTCCAGACTGCGGAACGAGCCGCGCCCCTCGCGCTCGCCGATCAGCGCCTCGACCGCCCCGGCTCCGACGCCGCGCACCGCGCCGAGGCCGTAGCGGATGCTGCGCTCCCCGGACGCCGTGAACTCGTAGCGCGAGGCGTTGACGTCGG
Source organism: Steroidobacteraceae bacterium (assembly GCA_035702325.1). Lineage (GTDB taxonomy): Bacteria > Pseudomonadota > Gammaproteobacteria > Steroidobacterales > Steroidobacteraceae > 13-2-20CM-66-19. The sequence goes on along the minus strand of DASSQU010000387.1, from coordinate 2,504 downwards.
GCGGCAGCACCGTGAGCCCCATGTCGCTGCACTCCTTGATGAGGGTCACCACCTTGTCGGTGTGATCCATGTCGGCCGACAGCACCGCCGCCATGAAAGCCGCGGGATGGTGTGCCTTCAGGTACGCCGTCTGGTAGGCGAGCAGCGCGTAGGCCGCCGAATGCGACTTGTTGAAGCCGTAGCCCGCGAACTTCTCCATCAGGTCGAAGATGTGGGCGGCGAGGCGCTCGTTCGTGCCGCGCCCGACCGCTCCGAGGGTGAACACCGAGCGCTGCCGCGCCATCTCCTCGGCTTTCTTCTTGCCCATGGCGTGGCGCAGCACGTCGGCGCCGCCGAGGGTGTAGCCGGCGAGCACCTGCGCGATCTGCATCACCTGCTCCTGATACAGGATCACCCCGTAGGTGGGCCTGAGAATCGGCTCGAGGCTCGGGTGCAGGTAGTCGATGGGCGCGTCGCGCGGCGCGTGCTTGCGGTTGATGAAATCGTCCACCATGCCCGACTGCAGCGGCCCCGGCCGGAAGAGCGCCACCAGCGCCACGATGTCCTCGAAGCAGTCGGGCTGCAGGCGGCGGATCAGGTCTTTCATGCCGCGCGACTCGAGCTGGAACACCGCGGTGGTGCGGCAGGACTTGAGCAGCGCGAAGGTCGCGGCGTCGTCCATCGGCAGCGCGCTCACGTCGAGGGGCGCCGCCCCCGGCGGCGCCTCGCGGTTGATGAGCCGCACCGCCCGGTCGATGATCGTGAGAGTGCGCAGGCCGAGGAAGTCGAACTTGACGAGTCCGGCGGCCTCGACATCGTCCTTGTCGAACTGGGTGACCACGCTGCCGCCGGCGGCGTCGCAGTAGAGCGGCGCGAAATCGGTGAGCGCCGAGGGCGCGATGACCACGCCCCCGGCGTGCATGCCGGCGTTGCGGGTCAGCCCCTCGAGCGAGCGCGCCAGGTCGATGAGATTGCGGACCTCGTCCTCTTCGCGATAGAGGCGCTTGAGCTCCGGCTCCTTCTCGAGCGCCGCCTCGAGCGTGATGCCGAGCTCGAAGGGGATGAGCTTGGCGATGCGGTCGACGTAGCCGTAGCTCATGCCGAGCACGCGCCCGACGTCGCGCACCACCGCCTTGGCCGCCATGGTGCCGTAGGTGATGATCTGCGACACGCGCTCGCGCCCGTACTTCTCCGCGACGTAGTCGATCACCCGGTCGCGGCCTTCCATGCAGAAGTCGATGTCGAAGTCCGGCATCGACACGCGCTCGGGATTGAGGAAGCGCTCGAACAGCAGGTCGTGCTCGAGGGGATCGAGGTCGGTGACGCGCAAGCTGTAGGCGGTGAGCGAGCCGGCGCCCGAGCCGCGCCCCGGTCCGACCGGCACGCCGTGCTCGCGCGCCCAGCGGATGAAATCGGCGACGATGAGGAAGTAGCCGGCGAAGCCCATCTGGCAGATGACCGTGAGCTCGCGCGCCAGGCGCTCGCGGTACGGCGGCGCCGCGCCTCCGGGGAAGCGCGCGGCCAGGCCGCGCGCGGCCTCGGCGTGCAGGAACTCCTCGGTGCTCACCCCGGCGGGCACCGGGTACTGCGGCAGCCGCACCTCGCCGAGCGTGAGCTGCAGGCTGCAGCGCCGCGCGATCTCCACCGAGTTCGCCAGCGCCTCGGGCAGATCGGCGAACAGCGCCGCCATCTCCGCCGGCGTGCGCAGGTACTGCTGGCGCGAGTAGCGGCGCACCCGCCCGGGGTCGGCGAGCAGCGCGCCGTCGTGGATGCACACCCGCGCCTCGTGCGACTCGAACTGCCCGGGCCGCAGGAAGCGCACGTCGTTGGTCGCCACCAGCGGCAGCCCACGGCGCCCGGCGAGCGCCACCGCGGCGGCGATGTAGGGCTCCTCGAACGGCCGGCCGAGGCGCTGCAGCTCGAGGTAGAAGCGCCCCGGGAGCAGCGCCTGCCAGCGCTCGAGCGCGCGCTCGGCCTCCGCCTCGCGCCCGTTGACGAGCGCGCGGCCGACCTCGCCCTCGAGCGCGCCGGAGAGCGCGATCAGCCCGGCGAGATCGCCGGGCGTGAGCCAGTCCCGCTCGATGCGCGGCACGCCGCGCTCCTGGCCCTCGAGGTAGGCGCGGCTCACGAGCCGCGCCAGGTTGCGGTAGCCGGCGAGGTTCTGACACAGCAGCGTCAGGCGGCTCGGCTCGCGCCGCTCGCCCTCCTCGTGCACCGCGAGGTCGACCCCGATCACCGGCTTGACGCCCGCGCGCAGCGCCTCGCGATAGAACTTCACCATCGCGAACAGGTTGTTCTGGTCGGTGACCGCCACCGCCGGCATGCCGGCGTCCGCCACCGCCGCGATCAGCTCCGGCACGCGCACCACGCTGTCGCTGAGGGTGTACTCGGTATGCAGGCGCAGGTGCACGAAGCCCGGCGTCATGTCACGCCTCGCTGCGCCGCAGTGGACGGAAGGAGCGCCGGTGCAGCGGCGAGGGCGCGTGCCGCCGCAGCGCCCGGAGGTGCCCGGGCGTGCCGTAGCC
>DASSQU010000386.1:0-2842 GCA_035702325.1 Steroidobacteraceae bacterium | reverse complement strand
CTCGGTTGATGCATGACGACGCGGCTGCCCCCGCCGGCATCCATCGACGAGACTCAGGCACGCCTTCTCGAGCACGACTACGTCGCCGACCGTCAGCTCGCGACGGCGGTGTTCCTCGGCCTGAAGCTCGAGCGGCCGATGTTCGTCGAAGGTGAGCCGGGCACCGGCAAGACCGAGATCGCCAAGGTGCTCGCGCCGATGCTCGGCGCCGAGCTCATCCGGCTGCAGTGCTACGAGGGCCTCGATGTGAACCTCGCGGCCTACGAGTGGAACTACGCACGGCAGATGCTCGAGATCCGGCTCGGCGAGGCGGCGCACGAGTCCCGCGAGCAGATCGCCGCCAGCCTGTTCTCCGAGCGTTTCCTGATCGCCCGTCCGCTGCTGCGCGCGCTGCTGCCCCAGGTGGTTCCGCCGGTGCTGCTGATCGACGAGCTGGACCGCACCGACGAGCCGTTCGAGGCCTACCTGCTGGAAGTGCTGTCGGACTTTCAGATCACCATCCCCGAGTTCCGCACCGTGCGCGCCGCGCGGCCGCCGGTGGTGGTGATCACCTCGAACCGCACCCGCGAGATTCACGATGCGGTCAAGCGGCGCTGCATCTACCACTGGGTGGATTATCCGGACGCCGTGCGCGAGCTGGAGATCGTCCGCCGCAAGGTGCCCGACGTCCGCGACGCCCTGTCGCAGCAGATCGTGGCTTTCGTCCAGAGCGTGCGTACGCTCGACCTGTACAAGCTGCCGGGGCTCTCCGAGACCATCGAGTGGGGACGCGCGCTGCTCGCGCTCGACCGCCGCGCGCTCGATGCGCAGACCGTCGACGACACCCTCGGCGTGCTGCTGAAGTACCAGGACGATCTGCTGCGCGTGCGCGGCTCGGAGGCGGCCCGGCTGCTGGCAACGATCACGGCCGAGGCGGCCGGCGCCGGGGCAGGCTGAGCGTGCTGCCATCCCCGCCACTGCAGCCGGACGCCGGTCAGCTGGCAGGTAACGTGCTGCATTTCGCGCGGGTACTGCGCCGGGCCGGGCTGCCCGTCGGCACCGATCGCCCGCTGCTCGCGCTGCGGGCGCTCGAGCTCGCGGGCCTCGGCTCCCGTGCCGACCTGTACGCCGTGCTGCGCGCCTGCCTCATCGACCGCATCGAGCACCGTGCGCTTTTCGATCAGGCGTTTCATGCCTTCTGGAGGGACCCGGAGCTGTTGGCGGAGATCCTGCAGCTGCTGCTGCCGCGCGCGCCGGCGGCCGGCCGCGCGCCGGGCCGCGGCCCGAGCCAGCGGCTGCTCGAGGCACTCGCCCCCGCTGCGGCCCGGGTGCCGACGCGCCGGTCCGCGGAGCGCGTGCGCGTGACCCCCGAGGGGCAGCCGGACTCGTCCGACCGCGAGCGGCTGCGCAAGGCCGACTTCGATTCCATGACGACGGCGGAGTGGTCGGCGGCACGGCGGCTGATCGCCGCGCTCGCCCCGCTGCTCGCGCGGCTCGCCACCCGCCGCCACAGCCCCGCCGCTCGCGGACGGGAGCTCGACCTGCGGGAACTGCTGCGCGATTGCGCCCGCAGCGGCGGGGAGATCGTGTGCCTGCCGCGGCGCAGGCCGGCCACGCGCATCGAGCCGCTGACCGTCGTGGTCGATATCTCCGGCTCGATGGCGCGCTACTCGCGGACGTTCCTGCATTTCATCCATGCGCTCGTGAACGGCTCGTCCGGGGCGGCGCTGCGCGTCAACGCCTTCGTGTTCGGTACGCGCCTCACCAACGTCACCCGGCAGCTGCGCTCGCGCGATCCGGACGAGGCACTGGCACGCGTGGTCGCCCGGGTCGCCGACTGGTCGGGCGGCACGCGCATCGGCGAGTGTCTCGGGGAATTCAACCGGCGCTGGGCGCGGCGCATCCCGCTCGCGAGCTCCACCGTGCTGCTGCTCACCGACGGCCTCGAGCACGCCGATACCGGGCAGCTGACGATCGAGGCCGCGCGTCTGGCACGCTCCTGCCGCCGGCTGTACTGGCTGAACCCGCTGCTGCGCTACGATGCGTTCGAGCCGCGGGCGCGCGGCATCCGGGCGATCCTGCCGCACGTAGACCGGCTGCTGCCGATTCATAACCTCGCGTCGCTGGAAGAGCTGACGCGGGTGCTCACCGCCGCTTACCAGGGGGAGCCGCGCGCATGGAAATGAAGGGTTCGCGGGTGCTGCCGGCCGGCCGCGAGGTCGCCTGGGGACTGCTCAACGACAGCGAGGTCCTGCGGCAGTGCATTCCGGGCTGCGAGAGCCTGACGGGCAGCGGCCCGAATGCCTACGACGTGGTGATGAATGCCGCCATCGGTCCGGTCAAGACGCGCTTCAAGGGCAAGATGACGCTCGCCGACATCGAGCCGCCGGTCCGTTACCGGCTGCTGTTCGAGGGGCAGAGCGCCCAGGCGGGATTTGCCCGCGGCGAAGCCCGCGTCGAGCTCGAGGAGCTTTCCCCCCGCGAGACCCGGCTCAGCTACACCGCCACCTCCCAGATCGGCGGCAAGCTCGCGCAGATCGGCGCGCGGCTGATCGACGCGGCGGCGGGCGCAACCGCCGACCGGTTCTTCCAGTCCTTCGCCGCACAGCTGGTCGCGCGCACCCAGGGCGCGGCGGCCGGCGAGGCCGCGGCGGCTCCGGCGAGCGCGGCACCGGCGTGCTCGGGCGCGACGAGCACGCCCCAGGCGCCCGCGGCCAGGGCGTCGGCGGCGAACCGGCCGCCGTCCACGCGCTCGCCCGGGAGGCCGACGAAGAGATCGCCCGGCTCGATCGCCCGGGTGTCGAGGACGGCACGGACCGGGCCGTCCCCCGGCCGGCCGGCCACGAGCCGGGCGCCCGCGGCC
>DASSQU010000385.1:0-3165 GCA_035702325.1 Steroidobacteraceae bacterium | reverse complement strand
CGGCCTCACCGTGGTGATCGTCGACGAAGAGCTGCTCGGCCGGGCGCGCCCCGGGACCCCGGCGGTGTGGGACTACGGGAAGATGGCGGCCGAGGAGTCGATGCTCAACACCCCGCCGACCTTCGCCTGGTACCTCGCGGGGCTGGTGTTCGAGTGGCTCAAGGCCCAGGGCGGCCTCGAGGCGATGGCGCAGCGCAACCGCGCCAAGGCGCAGCTGCTGTACGGCGCGATCGACGCCTCCGGCTTCTACAGCAATCCGGTGGCGCGCGAGTGCCGCTCGTGGATGAACGTGCCCTTCCGGCTCCCCGAGGCGGCCCTCGAGTCCGTGTTCGCAACGCAGGCGCGCGCCGCCGGGCTCGTCAACCTCGAAGGCCACCGCTCGGTCGGCGGCATGCGGGCCAGCCTCTACAACGCCATGCCGCTCGCCGGGGTCGAGGCGCTCACCGCCTTCATGAAGGAATTCGAGCGCCGGCACGGATGAGGGGTCCCATGCCGTATCGTATCCTCACGCTGAACAGCATCAGCCGCCGCGGCCTCGAGCGGCTGCCGCACGAGCGCTACGAGGTGGGTGCCGAGGTCGCCGAGCCGGACGCAATCCTGGTGCGCTCGGCGGACCTGCACGGCCGCCCGATCGCCCCGAGCGTGCGGGCCGTGGCCCGCGCCGGCGCCGGCGTCAACAACGTTCCGGTCGAGGAGCTCAGCCGGCGCGGCATCCCGGTGTTCAACTCCCCGGGTGCCAACGCCAATGCGGTCAAGGAGCTGGTGCTCGCGGGGCTGCTGCTCGCCGCGCGCAACATCGGCCCGGCGTGGCTGTTCACCCGCTCGCTGGCGGGCGACGACGCCGCCATCGAGGCGGCGGTGGAGAAGGAAAAGAAGAACTTCGTCGGCTTCGAGCTCCCCGGACGCACGCTCGGCGTGGTGGGGCTCGGGGCGGTCGGCGTCGAGGTGGCCAACTCCGCGCTCGCGCTCGGCATGCGCGTGCTCGGTTACGACCCGCAGATCACCGTGCAGCGTGCCTGGCAGCTCGCGGCGAGCGTCGGGCAGGCGGCCTCGCTCGAGGACCTGTTCGCACACGCGGATGCGGTCACGGTGCACGTGCCGCTGAACGAGGAGACCCGCGGGCTGGTCAACGCGGCGCGGCTGGCCCGCATGCGCAAGGGCGGCACGCTGCTCAATTTCGCCCGCGGCGCGATCGTCGATACCGACGCGGTGCTGGCGGCGCTCGATGCCGGGCGGCTGCTCGCCTACGTGTGCGATTTTCCGCGCGCGGCGCTGCGCGGACACCCGCGGGTAGTGGCGCTGCCGCATCTCGGCGCCTCGACGCGCGAAGCGGAGGAGAATTGCGCCATCATGGTGGTGGAGCAGCTGCGCGAATTCCTGGAGAACGGCAACGTGAAGAACAGCGTGAATTACCCGGAGGCGATCCTGCCGCGCGTGCCCCACACCACCCGTCTGGTGATCGCCAACGCCAACGTGCCGAACATGGTAGGGCAGATCTCCACCTGCCTGGCGCTCGCGCGCATCAACATCGCCGACCTGCTCAACAAGTCCCGCGGCGAGTACGCCTACACGATCATCGACGCCGACGGGGCGATCGGTGGGGAGCTGCTGGCGCGCATCCGCGCCATCGCCGGCGTGCTGTCGGCGCGCATCGTATGAAGCGGCGTCGGGCCAGGAACTCCGCTCACCGGGCGCGGCCGGCCGGCGCCGCGAACGCGCCGGCGGGCGACCCGGCCCCCGCGAGCGCGCGCCTCGAGGAGGTGCGCGAGCGCATCGACGCGGTGGACGCCGAGATCCAGCGCCTGATCAGCGAGCGGGCGCGGCTTGCGCAGCTGGTCGGGATCTCCAAGGCCGCCGCGGGGCACACGGTGGACTTCTACCGGCCGGAGCGCGAGGCGCAGGTGCTGCGCGCGGCGCGCGCCCGCAACACCGGCCCGCTGAAGGACGCGGAAGTGCTGCGACTGTTCCGCGAGATCATGTCGGCGTGTCTCGCGCAGCAGGAGCCGCTCAAGGTGGCATTCCTCGGCCCCGAGGGCACCTTCACCCAGAGCGCGGTGCTCACTCACTTCGGGCACTCGGTGCGCTCGCTGCCGCTCGGCTCCATCGACGAGGTGTTTCACGAGGTGGAAGCCGGGGCCGCGGACTTCGGCGTGGTGCCGATCGAGAACTCGACCGAGGGGACGGTCAATCACACGCTCGACCGCTTCCTCACCTCGCCGCTGAAGATCTGCGGCGAGGTGGAGCTGCGCATCCGCCACCACCTGATGGGGGCCATGGATTCGCTGGCGCGCATCGAGCGGGTGTGCTCGCACCCGCAGTCCCTCGCCCAGTGCCGCGGCTGGCTCGAGGAGCACCTGCCGGGAATCGAGCAGGTGGCGGTGTCGAGCAACGCCGAGGGCGCCCGGCGCGCCCGCGACGAGCGCGGCAGCGCCGCCATCGCCGGCGAGACCGCCGCCGAGGTGTATGGACTGAAGGTGCTCGCCGCCGAGATCGAGGATCGCGCCGACAACACCACGCGCTTTCTGGTGCTCGGGCGGAAGCTCTTCGAGCCGAGCGGCGAGGACCGCACCACGCTGCTGGTCTCGGTCGGCCACACCGACGCGCCGGGCGCGCTCTACCGGCTGCTCGAGCCGCTGGCGCGCCACAAGGTGAGCCTGACGCGCATCGAATCGCGACCCTCGCACCGGCGCAAATGGGACTACGTCTTCTTCATCGACTTCGAGGGGCACGCGGCCGAGCCGCACGTCGCGCGGGCGCTCAGCGCCCTCAAGCGGCGCGCCTCGCTGTTTCGCGTGCTCGGCTCCTACCCGCGGGCGGTCACGTGAGCGGGCGCTACCGGGTGCTGCCCGGCGGCCGCATCGGCGGCCGCCTGACGGTTCCCGGTGACAAGTCGATCTCGCACCGCGCGCTGATGCTGGGCGCGATCGCGACCGGCGACACCCGCATCACCGGCTTCCTCGCCGGCGAGGACTGCCTCGCGACCGCACGCGCGCTCGGGCAGCTCGGGGTACGCATCGAAGGCCCGCGCGAGACGGAAGTGCTGGTGCACGGGGTCGGCCCCGCGGGTCTGACGGACCCCGGGCAGGCGCTCGATCTCGGCAACTCGGGCACCGCCATGCGGCTGCTGATGGGGCTGCTCGCCCCGCAGCGCTTCAATGCGACGCT
>DASSQU010000384.1:0-3443 GCA_035702325.1 Steroidobacteraceae bacterium | reverse complement strand
GCCTCGGGCGCCCCCGGGGCGGCCATCGTCCGCGCGCTCACGCTGACCAGGGTGCCCGCCGGGCTGTAGCGCACGGCGTTGCGGATCACGTTCTCGAAGGCGCTGCGCAGGAGCTCCGCATCGCCCGATACCACGAGACCGGGCGGCGCCTGCACGCTCACCAGGCAGCGCTGGGCGTCCGCTTCGATGGCGACGTCGGCGGCGATCGCCTGCAGCAGCTCGCCGACATCGACCGGCAGCTGCTCGAGCGTGCCCGCCGGGCGCTCGAGGCGCACCAGCTTCAGCGTCCGGGCGATGAGCTGCTCGAGGCGGTCGGCCTCGAAGGCGATGCGGGCGAGGTGGCGCTCCGCCACCCCCTCCTCGCGCCGCGCGAGCGAGAGCGCGAGCTGCAGCCGCGCGAGCGGCGAGCGCAGCTCGTGCGACACGTCGCGCAGCAGCTGCTGCTTGGACTCGAGCAGGAGCTTGAGGCGCTCCGCCATGGTGTCGAGATCGGCCGCCAGCAGCCCCAGGTCGTCCTGCCTGCCGGCGAGCGCCGGCACCACCCGCACGTCGAGATCCCCCGCCGCCATGCGGCGCGTCGCCAGTCGCAGCCGGTCGACGGGCGCGGCGAGGTAGCGGGCGAGGAAGAAGCACACGGCAGCGGTCACCACGAGCGCGATCGCCAGAATCGTGAGCGGCACGCCCGGAAGCTCGAGCTCGCCGAAGAGCCGCGGCCCGCTGCGTACCGGACCCACCACCACGTGCCAGGTCTTGCCGTCGGCGCCGACCAGCACCAGCGCCCCGCCGATCGGCGCGATCGGGCCGGTGCTGCCCGCGCCCGGGGCGCCGCGGGCCGGGTGCTCCCCGGGCTGGCCGGAGAGATAACGCGGCAGCGGCCGCCTGAGCAGATCGCCACCCGCCGGCTCGATCACGAAGGTGCGGCTGAGGGACTCGGCCGGGAGCGCATCGAGCCAGCTGCGCAGGCTGGCGGGCCCGCCGGTCTCGAAGGCGCGTGCCGCCTGGGCGTAGAGCTCGCCGCGCTGCACCCACGGGCGCTCGCTGCGGTGCGCGGTCGCATTCACCGCGACCGTGAGGGTGCCGACCAGGATGAGGGTGAGCACGATCCAGAATGCGAGGAAGATCCGCCAGTAGAGTGAGTGCATCGCCCGCGCTTTCCTCAGGGCCGCTCCGCCCCCGTGGGCTCGCTCGCGAGCGTGAGCGCGTAGCCCGTGCCGCGCACGCTCTGCACCGCGACGCGATCGGTGTAGCGCGAGAGCTTCTTGCGCAGGTTCGACACGTGCGTGTCGAGGCTGCGATCCGTCGGCAGCAGCCGCCGCCCGAGCGCCTGCAGCATGAGATCGTCGCGCGTCACCGTGCGCGTATCGGCGCGCACCAGGAGCTCGAGGATCCGCAGCTCCGCCGAGGTGAGCTCGAGGTCGTGCTCCGCGACGCTCGCGCGGCGCGCGCGCAGGTCGAGCCTGAGCGGTCCCCAGCCGAGCACGCCGTCCGCTGTGGGAGCCTCGTGCGGGGTGCGCCGCAGCACGGCCCGGATGCGCGCCACCAGCTCGCGCGGACTGAAGGGCTTGGCGAGATAGTCGTCGGCGCCGAGCTCGAGGCCCACCACCCGGTCGACCTCCTCGCCGCGGGCGGTGAGCATGATCACCGGCACCCGGCTCGTGGCGCGGATGCGCCGCAGCACCTCGAAGCCCGAGAGCTCGGGCAGCATCACATCGAGCACCACCAGATCCGCGCTCTCGCGGGCGAGCCGCTCGAGCCCGAGCGGACCGCTCGCGGCGGTGTGGGTCGTGAAGCCCTCGGGTGCGAGGTACTCCGCCAGCATCGCGCACAGCTCGCGGTCGTCGTCGATGATGAGGAGTGTCGGGCGCGCCTCGCCCGCCGTCGTTTCCGGCCTGTCGCTCACGGCCCCAACGATACACTGATCCGCCGCCCGGGCTCCCGCGCGCCGCCGCAGGCACGGACAAACGCACAATTCTTTGCACTTCTTTGCGGCTGCGCGGGTGCACGGCACGGACTCCTGTGTCACCGTGAGTCATCCTCCTGAACGGGGTGGGCGGGCGGTTCCGCACCACCCCTTATTTTTGCCCGCGCGTTCTCACTTTCAGGGAGTCGACGGCATGGCGTTAGAATCCAGGCACGCTCGGCAGTGGCGCTCCGCCCGCTCATGAACGACCTCGACCGCGACTCGCCCCCGGCGCTCCTCACCGCGCCCGGCCCGCGGCTCGCCTGGCGGCGCGTACGCGCCTCGCGGCGCGCGCTGGGGATCGCCGCGGCGCTCGCCGCGCTGGCGCTCCTCGCTTGGCTGCTGACGCCGAAGTCGCAGGCTCCGGCGACCCGCCGCTTCACCTCCGGGGGCCCCATGCCCGTGGTCGCCGTCCCGGCGCGCACCGGCGACATGCCGATCACGCTGATCGGGCTCGGCACGGTGACGCCGCTCGCCACCGTCACGGTGCAGAGCCAGATCGCCGGTCAGATCATGAGCATCGCCTTCAAGGAGGGGCAGACCGTCAGGCGCGGCGATCCGCTCATCCAGATCGACCCGCGCCCGTATCAGGTGGCCCTCGAGCAGGCCCAGGGCGCGCTGATGCGCGATTCCGCGCTGCTCGCCAACTCGCGCACCGATCTCGAGCGCTACCAGACGCTCTTCTCCCAGGACTCGATCTCCGAGCAGCAGCTCGCGACCCAGAAAGCGCTCGTCGCGCAGTACCAGGGCACGGTCAAGACCGACCAGGGCCAGATCGACGCGGCGAGGCTCAACCTCACCTACTGCCACATCGTCGCCCCGATCGACGGGCGCGCCGGGCTGCAGCAGGTGAACGTCGGCAACTATGTGACGCCCGCCGCGGCCAACGGACTCCTCGTCATCACGCAGCTGAAGCCGATCACGGTCGTCTTCACCGTGGCCGAGGACGAGATTCCGGCCCTGCTCGCGCAGCTCCATGCGGGCCACACGCTCCCCGTCACCGCCTACGACCGCACCCACACCACCAGGCTCGCCACCGGCACGCTCACCGCCATCGACAGCCAGATCGACACCACCACCGGGACTCTCCGACTCAAGGCGCGCTTCGCCAACGACGACGAGAGCCTCTTTCCGCAGCAGTTCGTCAACGTCGATCTGCTCCTCGATACGCTGCACGGCGCGACGCTGATCCCCCAGGCGGGCGTGCAGCGCGGCGCCCCGGGCACCTACGTCTACGTCGTCAACCAGGATCAGACCGTGAGCGTGCGCAAGGTGACCTTGGGTCCCGGCGATGCCACCGACGTGTCAGTCACGCACGGCCTCGCCCCGGGCGAGCGCGTCGTGGTCGACGGCGCCGACAAGCTGAAGGACGGCGCGAAGGTTCAGCTGCGCACCGGCGCCACGGCTGCGGCGGCGGCGGCTGCCGCGGCTGCGGGCTCGGGCGGCGCCGGCGCCGCGGCCGCCCCCAGCACCGGCACCGGCA
>DASSQU010000383.1:0-3794 GCA_035702325.1 Steroidobacteraceae bacterium | reverse complement strand
CTCGTTCTCGGCGAGCCTGCGGACGAGGCTCCCGCACGGATTTCAGGTCATCGACTGGACGCAGGACAACGCCGACTATTTCCGCGCGATCCGCATCGAGAAGACGATGATGTCGCTCATCCTGCTGCTGATCGTCGCGGTCGCCGCCTTCAACATCGTCGCCATGCTGGTGATGGTGGTCACCGACAAGCGCACCGACATCGCCATCGTGCGCACCTTCGGCGCTTCGCCGCGGCGCGTGATGGGGATCTTCGTCACCCAGGGACTGGTGATCGGCTGGCTCGGAGTGGCGCTCGGGGTGGCGCTCGGGCTCGCGCTGGCGCTCAACGTCGGCAGCATCGTGCCGTTCCTCGAGAGCAACTTCGGCTTCCAGATCCTGGATGCCAACGTGTACTACATCACCACCATCCCCTCCGAGGTGCATCCCGCCAACGTAGCGGCGATCGCGCTGGCGGCGCTGGCGCTCACCGCGCTCGCCACCGTGTACCCGGCGATGCGGGCGGCCGGCACCGCGCCGGCCGAAGCGCTGCGTTACGAGTAGGCGGCTGTGGTCCCGTACGAGTGGCTGATCGGCACGCGCTACCTGCGCTCGACTCACCGCCGCGGCTTCGTGTCCTTCGTGGCGCTGATGTCGGTGTGCGGGCTGACGCTCGGGGTGGCGACGCTGATCGTGGTGCTGTCGGTCATGAACGGCTTCGAGCGCGAGTTGCGCAGCCGCATTCTCGCGGTCACCGCGCACGCCACGCTGTCGGGCCTCAACGGCTCGCTCACCGACTGGCGCGAGCTCGAGCGGCGCGCCCGGGCGCAGCGCGGGGTCGAGGCGGCGGTGCCGTACGTCGAGAGCCAGGCGATGCTCGCCAACGGGCGCACCATGACCGGCGCCACGGTGCGGGGCGTCCTGCCGGAGGAGGAGCGCACCGCGACGGGGCTCGCGCAGCGGGTGACCGCCGGCAGCATCGCCGACCTCCGGCCGGGCGGTTACGGCATCATCCTCGGCTCGGCGCTGGCGCAGGCGCTGCACGTGCAGCCCGGCGGCTCGGTGGTGGTGATCGCCCCGCAGGGGGTCGCGACCCCCACCGGGGTGATGCCGCGCATGCGCCGCTTCCGCGTGGTGGGCCTGTTCCACTCGGGCATGTACGAGTTCGATCGCGGGCTCGCGCTCACGCAGCTCGGCGATGCGGCGCGCCTCTTCGGTCTCGGCGACGCCGTCACCGGGCTGCGCCTGGCGCTCGCCGATCCGCTCAAGGCCCCCGCGACTTCGCGGCGCGTGGCGCTGGCGCTCGGCGGCGAGGGTTTCTACGTCAGCGACTGGACGCAGAATCACGCCAACTTCTTCCGCTCGATCGAGATCACCAAGTCGATGATGTTCGTCATCCTGCTGATGCTGATCGCGGTCGCCGCCTTCAACATCGTCGCCACGCTGGTGATGATCGTGAAGGAGAAGCAGACCGACATCGCCATCCTGCGCACGCTCGGCGCGGCGCCGCGCAACGTGCTGCACAGCTTCGCGGTGCAGGGCGTGCTGATCGGGCTCACCGGGACGCTGCTCGGTGCGGCGCTCGGTACGCTGGTGTCGCACAACCTCGAGAGCCTGGTCGGCGGCCTCGAGCACCTGCTCGGCACGCAGTTTCTCGATGCGCGCGTCTACTACATGAGCGACCTGCCCGCCTACGTCGAGGGGCTGGACGTCGCGCGGGTGTGCGGCGTGGCCTTCGCGCTGTGCGCGCTGGCGACCGTGTACCCGGCGTGGCGCGCCGCGCGCACCGCGCCGGCGGAGGCATTGCGGCATGAATGAGCCGGTGCTCGAAGCCCGCGACGTCCACAAGAGCTTCCGCCAGGGGCCGGTGCTGCTGCGGGTACTCGCGGGAGTGCGCCTGAGCGTCGCCGCGGGCGAGCGCGTCGCGATCGTCGGCGCCTCGGGCTCGGGCAAGACCACGCTGCTGCAGATCCTCGGCGGCCTCGACCGGCCCTCCGGCGGCGAGGTGCTGGTCGCGGGCCGGGACATTCATGCGCTCACGGAGCGCGAGCGCGGCAGGCTGCGCAACCGCACGCTCGGCTTCGTCTACCAGTTCCACCACCTGCTGCCGGAGTTCAGCGCGCTGGAGAACGTGGCGATGCCGCTGCTGGTGCGGCGCACGCCGGTGGCCGCGGCACGCGCCGCGGCGCGCAGCCTGCTCGAGCGCGTGGGCCTCGCCGAGCGGCTCGAGCACCGGCCGCACCAGCTGTCGGGCGGCGAGCGGCAGCGCGCGGCGGTGGCGCGCGCGCTGGTCACCGCACCGGGCATCGTGCTCGCCGACGAGCCCACCGGCAATCTCGACGGCGCCAACGCCGAGGCGGTGTTCGCCCTGATGCTCGAGCTCAACCGCGAGCGCGGAACGAGCCTGGTGGTCGTGACCCACGACCTGCGGCTCGCGCGACGCATGGAGCGCGTGTTGGAGCTCGAGAACGGCATGCTGGCGCCGCGCGCCTGACGGGAGGATGCGCGGCCGGCGGCGGCGCGTTCAGGCGGCCGGCGCCGCCGAGGCGGCGTGCCGGGCGCGATAGCGGCTCGCCACGTTCCAGCGCCACACCACCTCGAGCGACAGCCAGCCGATCAGGCCGGCGAAGGTGGCGCATACGACGCAGCCGACGATGAACGGCTCCCACACGGGGCTCAACCCGTGGCGCAGCCACTCCCAGCTGGCCACGAAGTGAAAGTGGTGGCGCGGCACGTGCAGCAGCGCGACGCCGACCCGGTAGGCCGTGTAGTAGACGGGCACCGCGGTGAAGGGATTCACGAGGAAGGTGGTGCCGTAGATCACCGGGATGTTCACCCGGAAGATGAGCGCCACGGTGCCGGCGAGCAGCAGGTGTATGGGCAGCGGCACGAAGCAGATGGCGAGCCCGGCGCCGAAGGCGTAGGTGACGGCGCGCCGGTGCAGCGTCCACAGCTGCGGATCGGCGATCCGCTGGCCGAAGACCCGCAGGAACCAGCGCTCCCGCAGGGCATGGGGAGCCGGAACGATTTTTTTCAGCCACCGCCGCGGCATCGGAATGCCGACTGTACCAGAAGGGCCCGCCACGGGGATGTGACGCAGGATTTCGGTATGATGCCTGCTGGTCAACCGGCCGTGCCGGTGCTTGGGGTCGCCTGGAATGTGGGAAATAGTGCGGGCCGGCGGCCCGCTGATGTGGCCGATCATTCTGTGCTCGATCACCGCCGCGGCCATCGTGCTCGAACGGCTGTGGACGCTGCAGGACCGGCGGGTGCTGCCGCGCGAGCTGCCGCAGCGGGTCTGGCAGCTGATCGAGGCCAACCAGGTGAACGACAAGGTGATCGCGGCGCTCGAGCAGAACTCCCCGCTCGGCCGGCTGCTCGCCACCGGGCTCGCCAACCGCCACCGGCCGCGCGAGATCCTCATGGAACGTCTCGAAGACACCGGGCGGCACGTGGTGCACGAGCTGGAGCGCTTCCTCAACACGCTCGGCACCATCGCGGGCGTGTCGCCGCTGCTCGGCCTGCTCGGCACCGTGACCGGCATCATCCGCTCCTTCAACGTGATCGAGGCGGGGGGCATGGGCGACCCGCGCGCGCTCTCGGGCGGCATCGCCGAGGCGCTGATCTGCACCGTGGCCGGCCTCACCGTCGCGATTCCGGCGCTCATCTTCTATCGCTACCTGCGCGGCCGGGTCGACGGCATCGTGGTCGAGATGGAGAAGCAGGCCATCCGCAGGGCCGATGCGCTGGAGGCCGCCCAGACGCGCGGCCGAGAACGGCCGGCCCCTGCGGCGGTGCCGTTCGAGCCGGTGCGCTC
>DASSQU010000382.1:0-10337 GCA_035702325.1 Steroidobacteraceae bacterium | reverse complement strand
GCGACGCGCCGCCGGAGGAGCCCGCCCGGCTCGCCGCGCGGCTCGCGCGGCTGCCCGACCGCCACGCGCCGCGGCGGCCGAGCAACGGCTCGCGCGCCTGCCGGCGCTTCGGTGTGGCGGGGGCGCGCGGGGAGGCGGCTGCGGGCTTCCCGCACGTGCTGCGGCTCGGCCTGCCGGCGCTGCGCGCGGCGCGCGCGCGCGGCGCGCGCGAAGAGTGCGCGCAGCTCGATGCGCTCATGGCGATCATGACGAGTCTCGACGACACCTGCCTGCTGCATCGGGGCGGCTGGGCGGCGGTGCGTGCCGCGCAGCACGGCGCCCGGCAGGTGCTCGCCCTCGGCGGCAGCGCCGCGCCGGCGGGCCGCAGTGCACTGCTCGCGCTCGATGCGGAGCTGCTGCGCCGGCGTGCCTCTCCCGGCGGCTGCGCCGATCTGCTCGCCGCCTGCCTGCTGCTCGACGGCGGCTGCGGACCGGAGGCCTGAAGTTCATGGAACACCTGAGTTTCACCTATCCCGCGCGCGAGCCCGTCAGGCGGCGCGTGCACGTCGGGGTCGTCGGTTCGGGTGATCTGGAGGTGCTGATCGAGCCCTCGCCGGATCCGCAGGCGCACGTCGCGGTGACGACCAGCGCCGACGGATTCGAAGCCGTATGGCGCCACGTGCTCGATCGGTTCTTCGGCCGCTTTGCCGGCGCCGCGGCGATCGAGATCAACGACTTCGGGGCAACCCCCGGGGTGGTGATGCTGCGGCTCGAGCAGGCGGTCGAGGAGCTGCGCGCGTGACCCTCGCGGCGCGGCACAGCTTCATCGAGCTGTCGGCGCGCGAGCGCGCGCGGGCGATCCTCGACGCGGGCACGTTCCGCGAGCTCCTCGGGCCGTTCGAGCGGCTGAAGTCCCCGTGGCTCGGGCTTCAGGGAGTCGTCGCCCAGTCCGACGACGGGGTGGTGATCGCGCGCGGGCGCATCGCCGGCGGATCCGCGGTCGTGGCCGCGATCGAGGGGGCGTACCAGGGAGGCAGCGTGGGCGAAGTCTCCGGCGCCAAGATCGCCGGCGCCCTGGAGCTCGCGCTGCGCGACTGCCAGAGTGGCCGGACGGTGCGGCCGGTGCTGCTGCTCGAGACCGGGGGCGTGCGGCTGCAGGAAGCGAACCTCGGGCTCGCGGCCATCGCCGAGGTGCACGCCGCGATCGTCGCCCTGCGTCGCCATGTGCCGGTCGTCGGCGTGGTCGCAGGACTCGTCGGCTGCTTCGGCGGCATGTCGCTCGCGGCGGCGCTCTGCAGCCACCTCATCGTCACGCGCCAGGCGCGGCTCGGCATGAACGGCCCCGAGGTGATCGAACAGGAGGCCGGTGTCGGCGAGCTCGACGCCAGCGATCGGGGGCTCGTATGGAGCCTGCTCGGCGGCGCGCAGCGTTACGCCACGGGCCTGGCGGACACCCTGCTCGAGGACGACGCGGAGGCGATCGCCGCCGAGGTACGCCGCGCATTCGGCAGCACGGCGCCGCCGCCACGCAGCGAGCAGGCGCAGTGCTTCCTCGAGCGGCTCGCAGCCATCGATCCCGCTCAGCCGCCCGAGCCACAGGCCCTGCGCGCGCTGTGGGGCCGCGCGGAGGCGCGGTGAACGCGCCGCAGGACGACGTGCAGCCCGGGCTGCGCTGGCTCGAGGCGCTCACCGCCAGCGCCGGCCTCCGCGAAAGCGGTCCGGGCACCGTGCGCCTCGCCGATGCGCTGCTCGGCGGGGAAGCGGCGCGCTTCATCGCGGTGGTGCCCGATGCCGCCAACCGCTTCCCGCGCGCGCGTCACGGAGAAGTCGGTCTCGAGGAGGGCTGGACGCTCGCGCTGCTGGTGCGCGCCACCGTCGCCGCGGACCGCGGGCAGCGGCCCCGGCCGATCGTCGCCATCGTCGACGTCAGCAGCCAGGCGTACGGCCGGTGCGAGGAGCTGCTCGGCATTCACCTCGCGTGCGCCGCTGCGGTCGACGCGTATGCGAGCGCGCGGCTCGCGGGCCACCCGATCGTCGCTCTGCTGGTCGGCAAGGCCATGTCGGGAGCCTTCCTCGCGCATGGCTATCAGGCCAACCGGATCCTGGCGCTCGACGCGCCGCAGGTGCTGGTGCATGCCATGAGCAAGGCAGCCGCCGCGCGCGTCACGCGCCGGCCGGTGGCGGAACTCGAGGAGCTCGGGGCGCGGATCCCGCCGCTCGCCTACGACATCGCCTCGTTCGCGCGGCTGGGGCTGCTGCACCGGTTGATCAGCGGGGTGAGCGCGGCCGCACCCTCGCCCGAAGACATCGAGCGGGTGCGCGGCGAGCTCGCGGCGGCCATCCGCGACGCGCGTGGCGGCGGACGCGACCTCGCCCCGCGCCTCACCTCCGCGGCGGCGCGCGCGACCCGCGCCGCCTCGATCGCCGTGCGCCAGCGGCTCGCCGAGCAGTGGGATGCTCCCTGAGGCGACGACCCATGCGTTGCTGCGGATCGGCTCCGCGGACTGCCTCGAGAACGCCGGGGCCGCACCCGGCTGGGTGGTCGGCGCGCTGCGCCGCGCCCCGTGGGTGGTCGTGCGCCGGGCGCCGCGCGACGGCGACCGCATTCCGGTGGGGGTGCGCGGTGCGCTGCGCGGCGAGCGCCATGCCGGTTGGCTGCCGGCCGCGGCGGTGCGCGACTGTGTCACGCCCCGGGAGCTCACCGCCCGGAGGGACTGACACGCTCACCCGCGCCGGGACGCGGTGGCCGCGCTCGCGGCTCTCGCGGCCGTCGAGACGCTGATGCGCTCGCGCGGGCTCGCAGCGAGCTGGGGTCCCGCGGGCAGCGTCGGCTTCGAGCTGGCGAGCGGCTGTGAGACGGCGACCCCCGCGAGCGATCTCGACCTGATCGTACTCCCCGGCGGGGCGCCCATGCCGGGCGGCGATGCCCGCGCGCTCGCGGCGGAGCTGGCCGCGTTACCAGCACGCGTCGATGTGCTCATCGAGTTGCCGTGCGGGTCGGCGCTGGCGCTCGCCGAGCTCTCGCGCGGGCGGGCGCCGTACCTGGTGCGCACGCCTCACGGCGCGCGCCGGGTCGCCGATCCCTGGAGCGGCGCGGCGACGGACCGGTGATGCGCGTTGCGCTGCTCTTTCCCGGACAGGGTGCCCAGTCCCCCGGCCTCTTTGAGCGCCTGCCGCGGCATCCGGCGGTGGCGGCGACGCTCGCCGAGGCGAGCGCGGTCCTCGGATGCGAAGCGCGGCGGCTCGATGAGGCGGCCGAGCTCGAGCGGCCCGCCGCGGTGCAGCTCGCGCTCGTGATCACCGGCGTCGCCGTCTCGCGTGCGCTCGCCGCCGAGGGTTTCGCGGCGGATGCCGCGGCGGGGCTCTCGGTCGGCGCATTCGCCGCCGCGGTGGCGAGCGGGGCGCTCGCCTTTGCCGATGCGCTGCGGCTCGTGCGGCTGCGCGCCGCGGCGATGGCCGAGGCGGTTCCCGCCGGCTACGGCATGAGCGCGCTCGTCGGCCTGCCGCTGCGCGCGGCGCGCGAGCTCGTCGGCCGCGTGCACGGGCAGCTGCCGCTCTACCTCGCGAGCGTCAATGGGCCGGCCGAGGTGGTGGTGTCGGGCGCCGAGGACGCGCTCGCCCTCGCCGCCCTCGAGGCGCACGCGGCCGGCGCCGCCACCCGGCGCCTGCGCATTTCCCTGCCGTCGCATTGCCCGCTCATGGAGAGCGTATCGGTGCGGCTGCGTGCGGCGTTCGCGGGCGTCGCGCTCAGCGAGCCGCGCCTCGCCTACGTCAGCAACCACCGCGCCCGCCTCGCAGCCGACGGCACTGCGGTTGCCGAGGATCTCATCCTCAACGTCTCGCGCCCCGTGCTCTGGCACGACTCGATGAGGCTGCTGATCGAGCTCGGTTGCCGGCTGTTCGTCGAGTCGCCTCCCGGAGCGGTGCTGAGCGGGCTGGTGCACGGGGCCTTTCCCGAGGCGCGGGCGCTGGCGCTCGAGGGGGGCTCGCTCGCGAGCGCCGTGGCGCTCGCGCGGCGCGCGCACAGCGCCTAGGGTCGCAGCCGCAGCGCCACCAGCTCCCCGACGATGCCGCGGCGGAACGACAGCACGCAGGCGACGAAGACTGCACCGATGATCGCCGTCACCCAGCCGCCGACGATGTCGGACAGGTACTCCTGGAGCGTGACCACGATCGCCGCGCCCACCACCGGGCCGAAGAAGGTTCCGGTGCCGCCGAGCAGCGTCATCAGGATCACCTCCCCGGAGGTCGACTGCTGCACGTCCGACAGCGTGGCAAAGCCGAGCACCAGGGCATTCAGCGAGCCGGCGAGCCCGGCGAGCGCCGCCGACAGCACGAAGGCGAGCAGCTTGTAGCGGTTGATGTCGTAACCGAGCGAGATGGCGCGCGGCTCGTTGTCGCGGATCGCCTTCAGCACCTGGCCGAAAGGCGAGTGAACGACGCGCCGGATGAACACGAACACCGCGGCGAACAGCGCGAGCACCAGGTAATACAGCACCCGGTCGGACTTGAGCGGCACCAGGCCGAGCAGGCTGCCGCGCGGCACGCCCTGCAGGCCGTTCTCCCCGCCGGTGAACGGCGCTTCGACGCACACGAAGTACACCAGCTGCCCGAGCGCGAGCGTGATCATGGCGAAGTAGATGCCGTGGCGGCGGATCGCGAGGCCGCCGAAGGCGAGCCCGAGCGCGGCGCCGGTCGCCAGCCCGGCGAGCAGCGCCGGGACGCTTCCCCAGTGATGGGCGGTGATCAGCCACGAGCTCGTGTAGGCGGCAAAACCGAAGAACGCCGCGTGACCGAACGACAGCATGCGGCCGAAGCCGAGCAGCAGGTTGTACGCGCAGGCGAACATCGCGAAGCACAGCAGCTTCATCACGAACACCGGGTACAGGCCGATCCAGGGCGCCAGCAGCGCGAAGGCCGCCGCGAGCGCATAGAAGACTGCCGCGCCGCGCATGCCGCTTCAGGCCTTTCCGAACAGTCCCGCGGGCCGCAGGATCAGCACCACGGCCATGATGAGGAAGATGACGACGTTGGAGGCCTCGGGGTAGATGACCTTGGTGAATCCCTCGATGATGCCGAGCGCCAGTCCGCTCACGATGGAGCCGAGGATCGAGCCCATGCCGCCGATCACCACCACCGCGAACACCACGATGACGAGCGATGCGCCCATTTCCGAGTTCACCAGCACCACCGGCGCGGCGAGCACTCCCGCGAGTGCGGCGAGCGCGACGCCGCCGCCGTAGGTGGCGGCCACCAGCAGCGGCACGTTGATGCCGAAGGCCTGCAGCAACGGCGCATTCTCGGTGGCCGCGCGCAGCGTCGCGCCGAGCCGGGTACGCTCGATGAGGAACCAGGTGGTGAAGCACACCGCCACCGAGGCGACGATCACCCAGGCGCGGTACAGCGGCAGGAACATGAAGCCGAGATCCACCCCGCCGGCGAGCGCGGGCGGCACCGGGTAGGACTCGCCGGTCGCGCCGAACACCTGGTGGAGCGAGCCCTGGCAGATGAGCGCCAGACCGAAGGTGAGCAGCAGCCCGTAGAGGGGATCGAGCCGGTAGAGGTGCCGCAGCAGCAGCCGCTCGACCGCAATCCCCACCAGTCCCACCGCGATCGGCGCCAGCACCAGCGATGCCCAGTAGTTGATCCCGAGCCACTGCAGTCCGAGGAGCGCCGCGAAGGCGCCGAGCGTGTAGAAGGCGCCGTGGGCGAAGTTCACCACGCCCATGAGGCCGAAGATCACCGCCAGCCCGAGGCTCAGCATCGCGTAGAACGAGCCGTTCACCAGGCCGAGCATCAGCTGGCCGAGTATGACGGCGACGGGGATGCCGAATATCCCGGTCACGGCATGCCTCGCGGGGGCTGCGCGCGGCTCACACGGGCGGCGGCCGCCGCGGCGCCGGGCCGGGGCGGGGACCCGCGGTCACTTGGGGGCGAGCGGGCACAGTCCGGTGATCGGTCCGAAGGCCTCCTCGCCGCTCATCTTCTTCACCACCTTGTAGTAGTCCCAGGGGTACTTCGACTCCTGCGGCGTCTTCACCTGCATCACGTACATGTCGTGGATCATCGCGCCGTCGGCCCGGATGTAGCCGTCCTTGGTGAACATGTCGTTGATTTTGGTTTTCTTCAGCTCCGCCATCACCTTGTCGGAGTCGGTGGTGCCGACGGCCTTGACGGCCTTGAGATAGGTGAGGGTGGCGGAGTAGGCGCCTGCCTGGTCCATGGTCGGCTCGCGGCCGATCTTGGCGTAGAAGCGCTTGGCGAACGCGCGGGTCTCGGGATTGAGGTCCCAGTACCAGGCGGTGGTGAGGTACAGGCCCTGGGCGGTCTTCAGCCCGAGGCTGTGGATGTCGGTGAGGAAGGCGAGCAGCGCCGCCGGCTTCATGGTCTTGGTGATGCCGAACTCGTTGGCGGCTTTCAGCGAGTTGCTGAAGTCGGTGCCGGCGTTGGACAACCCGAGCACCTGTGCGCCCGAGGCCTGCGCCTGCAGCAGAAATGAGGAGAAATCCGCTGCGCCGAGCGGCACGCGCACCGCGCCGAGGTTCTTGCCGCCGTGCGCCTCGACCACCCTGGAGGCGGCGGCCTGCAGCTGCGTGCCGAAGGCGTAGTCGGCGGTCAGGTAGAACCAGGTCTTGCCGCCGCCGTTGACGATGGCGGTGGCGGTGCCGTTGGCGAGCGCGGTGGTGTCGTAGGTGTAGTGGACCGAGTAGGCGGTGCAGTCCTCGTTGGTGAGCGAGGCGCCGCCGGGCCCGATGTTGAACAGCGGCACGTGCTTGATCGCCGCCACCTTGTTCATGGCGATGTTGACGCCGGTGTTGGAGCCGCCGAGCAGGAAGTTGAGGCCGTTCTGGTCGGCCCACTCGCGGAACTTCGAGGCGCCGATGTCGGGCTTGTTCTGGTGGTCGGCGGTGAGCACCACGATTTTCCTGCCGAGCACGCTGCCGCCGAAGTCCTCGATCGCCATCTTGACGGCCTCGACGCCGGCCGCGCCCATCACGTCCGCGTACACGCCGGACATGTCGTCGATGTCGCCGATTACGACCTCCTCGCCCGCGGCCCCGGCGCTGCGCGGCCCGAGCCCCGCCGCCAGTACCGCCGCCATCGCCAGCGCCAACATCCGCACTCTCATGGCCTTCTCCTCGTGATGTGGTAAGTCACACTCCCAGGTACTGGTGCAGCATCGGCATCTTCTCGTCGAGCTCCCGGGCCGCAAAGCCTTCCACGATGCGGCCGCTCTCCATGATGTAGAAGCGGTCGGCGAGCGGCGCCGCGAAGCGGAAGTTCTGCTCCACCATGATGATCGTATAGCCCTGCTCCCGCAGCCGGCGCACCGTGCGCGACAGCGCCTGCACGATCACCGGGGCGAGTCCCTCGGAAATCTCGTCGAGCAGCAGCAGCCGGGCGCCGGTGCGCAGGATGCGCGCGAGCGCCAGCATCTGCTGTTCGCCCCCGGAGAGGTGCGTCCCGCGGCTGGCGCGGCGCTCCTTCAGGTTGGGAAACATAGCGTAGATCTCGTCGATTGACATGCCCCCGGAAGCCACCGGCGGCGGCAGCAGCAGGTTCTCCTCGGTCGAGAGGCTCGAATAGATGCCGCGTTCCTCCGGGCAGTAGGCGACGCCGAGACGCGCGATGCGGTGCGGCGGCAGGTCGATCGCCTCCCGGCCGTTGATCATCACCGAGCCGGTGCGGCTGCTCACCAGGCCGAGCAGGGCCTTGAGGGTCGTGGTCCGGCCGGCGCCGTTGCGCCCGAGGAGCGTCACCACCTCGCCGCGGTCGACGTGGCAGTCGACGCCGTGCAGCGCGTGCGATTCGCCGTAGAAGGCGTGCAGGTCCGTCACCCGCAGGAACTCGGCCGCCATCTCAGTGCCCGCCGTCCAGCTGCGCCGCGGACGATCCCATGTAGGCTTCCATCACCTGCGGATTGCGCGACACTTCGGCATAGGAGCCGCTGGCGATGATCTGGCCGCGCTGCAGCACCGTGATGGTATCGGCGATGCGCGCGACCACCTGCATGTTGTGCTCGACCATGAGCACGGTACGGTCGGCAGCCGCCTGGCGGATGAGTGTGGTCACCCGGTCGACGTCCTCGTGGCCCATGCCCTGGGTCGGCTCGTCGAGCAGCATCAGCTCCGGATCCATCGCCAGCGTCGTGGCGATCTCGAGGGCGCGCTTGCGGCCGTAGGGGAGCTCGACCGCGACCATCGGGCCGAAGGTCTCGAGATCGACCAGCCGCAGCAGCGCGCGGGCGCGCTCGTTGAGCACCGCCAGCGTCGCCTCGCGCCGCCAGAAGTGGAAGGTGGTGCCGAGCGTACGCTGCAGAGCGATGCGCACGTTCTCCAGCACCGTCAGGTGCGGAAACACCGCCGACATCTGGAACGAGCGCACCAGGCCGCGCCGCGCCACCTCGGCCGGCCGCTCGAGCGTGATGTCCTCGCCGCGGTAGATGATCTCGCCGCGGGTCGGAATCAGGAACTTGGTCAGCAGGTTGAAGACGGTGGTCTTGCCGGCGCCGTTCGGGCCGATGAGCGCATGGATGTGGCCGCGCCGCACGCGCAGGTCGACATTGCTCACCGCGACGAAACCGCTGAACTCCCTGGTGAGCCCGCGCGTCTCGAGTATGTAGCTGTCGCTGTTGTTGTTCGGCGCGGCCGCCATGGCGAGCTGCCCACACCCCGTCCGGGCGGTCATACCAGCGAGGTAGCTGCCCGCGCCCCATAATATGGATCCGCGCGCGCAGTCTATCGGGAGTCGCGCAGCCCGGTCGAGTGGCGGGGGCCGCGCCCCGCCTTGCGGGCGTGGACGCAGCGCCCGGCGTGGCGGAACTTGTGATCCGGCCGCGGGGTCCCAGCCGCAGCCGTACGCGCCGTGCAAGGAAGACCGCAAAGGAGAACCGCGATGACGCCACGCATCAACCACCTGTCCGCCCAGCCGCAGGCCTACCAGGCGCTGCTGGCGCTGCAGAGTTACGTCAACCACTCGGGACTCGAGCCCCGGCTGCTCGAGCTGATCAAGCTGCGCGCCTCGCAGATCAACGGCTGCGCCTACTGCATCGACATGCACAGCAAGGACGCCCGGGCGCACGGCGAGAGCGAGCAGCGGCTCTACGCACTCGACGCCTGGCGGGAGACACCCTTCTACAGCGAGCGCGAGCGGGCGGCCCTCGAGTGGACCGAGGCGGTGACGCGCATCGGCGAGGGCCATGTGCCCGACGCCGTGTACCTGGCGACGCGGGCGCAGTTCAGCGAGCAGGAGCTGGTCGATCTGACGATGGCGGTGATCGTCATCAACGGCTGGAACCGCCTGGCAATCGCCTTCCGCACGGTGCCGGGGAACTACCACCCGTCGGCGCCTGCGCACCCGGCCGCGGCGGCGGAGGCGGGCGGGCGCACGGTCACGACGCGGTGACGGCAGGCCGCACGGCGGTGGCGCGGCGCTCGAAGGTGGCGGTTGCGGCGCTGCTCGCACCGCTGAGTCGCCGGCCGGGCGCCCGGGCGCGCTCCGCCGGCGGAGCGAATCCGGCGCTCGAGGCGATCTGGCACGTGGTGTGTACGATTCCGCGCGGCCGCGTTTCGACCTACGGGGCGGTGGCGCGCGCTGCCGGTCTGCCCGGGCGGGCGCGCCAGGCGGGGTTCGCGCTGCGCGTCGCGCCGGCGACCCTCCATCTGCCCTGGCACCGGGTGGTGGGCGCGGGCGGCCGCATCGTGTTTGCGCAGGGCTCGCGTGAGCACCGCGAGCAGGCGCGGCGGCTGCGCGCGGAGGGAGTCGCAGTGCGGGACGGGCGGGTGACCGGCGCGGCGCTCACCGGCCTCGCAGAGCCCTAGCCCGCTGCTCAGCGGCCGTTGTACCCGAGCGAGATGATGTCGCAGACGCGCCGTACGCCGGGGACCTGGCGGGCGAGCTCCTCGGCGGTTTCACGCTGCAGGTCGGTCGCCACCTGGCCGCTCAGGTACACGACGCCGTCCAGCGTGCGCACGTAGAGGAGGCTCGGTGCCTTGAGCTCGGTGTGCTCATCGAAGTGCGCACGCACGGCGGCGGTGATCGCGGCGTCGCCCGGACAACCACCGGATCCGCACTTCTCGTAGGCCCGGTACGCGGCGCATCCGCACAGCACGCCCGGGAGAACCAGGGCTCCCAGCAGGGCCTGCCGCAGTCGGTAGCTGTCCATGTGAGCTGCGCCCCGGTGCGCGCCGTGCGCCTTCCAGTCGGCGGCAGCTACCGTAGCACAGACGCATTTCGACTTCGCGTTCCCGCGTGCAGCGGCCACGCCGCCGGCGGTAGGATGGAGCTTGCTCGGGCAGAAGCGCTCGGGCGCCTGAGGGCTGCGTCCGGGCACGCACCGGACATAATCCGACCTTGCC
>DASSQU010000381.1:0-9846 GCA_035702325.1 Steroidobacteraceae bacterium | reverse complement strand
CGCTTGACTCGGCGGCACCACGGTGTCATCGGCGCAGTGCAGCAGCAGGATCGGGGCGCGTACGCTCGCCGCGGCATGGGCCGGGGAGTGCGCGCCGACCTTGGGATCGGACGAGCCGCCGATCTGCTCGGCGGGGCCGGGGCACTCGCCGTGGCCGGTGCGCTGCTCGAGTGCGCGCTCGAGGATGCCGCGGCGTGGCCCGGCGAGCTGGTGCTCTCGCCCGAGAGTCCCGCCAGCGCGCACTGGGCGCGCGAGCAGCTGCCGCGCCCAGTGCGCGCTGGCGGGACTCTCGGGCGAGAGCACCAGCTCGCCGGGCCACGCCGCGGCATCCTCGAGCGCGCACTCGAGCAGCGCACCGGCCACGGCGAGTGCCCCGGCCCCGCCGAGCCGGGCCGCCAGCCGCTGCTTGCCGGCACCGAGCGACGGGCGGCGGCAGAACACGACCAGAACGGCGGTGGGCGGCGTGGGCGGCGCGTGCATGGCGACATGATGGCGCCGGGCGCCGCGGTCAACGCAAGTACTGGGCGAGGAAGGCGTCGAGCTCCTGCAGCATGCGCACCCGCGTGGCGCTGCGCGACAGCCAGTGATCGTCGCCGGGGAGCTTCACGTAGCTCACTTTCTTGCCGGCCCGCCTCAGTGCCCGGGCCATCTCCTCCGCTTGACTCGGCGGCACCACGGTGTCATCGGCGCAGTGCAGCAGCAGGATCGGGGCGCGTACGCTCGCCGCGGCATGGGCCGGGGAGTGCGCGCCGACCTTGGGATCGGACGAGCCGCCGATCTGCTCGCGCCAGGCGAGCACGGCATCGGATTCGTTGCCGCCGTGGCCCTCGAGGTATGCCTCCATGTCCGCCAGGTCCGACACCCCGCCGATGCTCGCCGCGCAGGCGTACAGCTCCGGCGTGAACGCCGCGCCGGCGAGCGCGGCATAGCCGCCGTAACCGGCGCCGACGATGCAGACGCGGTGCGGGTCGGCGACCCCGGCGCTGATCAGCTCCTTCACCCCGTCGCTCACGTCGTCCTGCATCAGGCCGCCCCACTGCCGTTCCCCGGCGCGCTGGAATGCGTCGCCGAAGCCGCTGGAGCCGCGGAACTGCGGCTGCAGCACCGCATAGCCGCGCGCCGCCAGGAACTGCGTCCACCAGTCGAACACGTAGTAGTCGCGCGCGCCCGGGCCGTCGTGCGGCATCACCACCAGCGGCAGCTGCTTCGGCAGCGCGCCCGGCGGGAGCGTGAGATAAGCGGGGATGGTGGTGCCGTCGCGCGCCCGGTAGCTGAAGGCACGCACCGCCCCCAGCGTCACGTTGGCGAGCCCCGGGTAGGCCTCGCCGATGACGTCCGCGCGGTGGGTGGTGAAATCCACCAGGTAGTAGACCGGCGGATGCGACGGCCCCTCGACGTACGCCACGACGCGGGTACCGGACTGCGAGCGCCCGATCAGCGCCACGTCCCGCTCGGGGAAGGCCTTGGCCACTTCCTTGAAGCGCCGCTCCGCCTGGCCGTCGATCCAGCGGGTCGACTCGATCAGTCCGCCGACCTGTGCGCCGACCGTTGCCCCGGTGAGCGGGTCGTACACGAAGCCGACTACGTTGTCGGTGATGTCGGGCAGCAGGTCGCGGGGCGCGGAGCCGTCGAGCGGAATCGACCACAGCCGGTCGCGTCCGTCCTCTCCGGCGCCGATCGCGATGACCGTCTTGCCGTCCGGTGAGACTTCGTGCAGCGTCGGCGCGCCGCGATGCTCGAGGTGCAGGATGCGGCGCCACCGCGAGCCGTCGCGGGCGAACAGCTCGTAGACTTCGCCATCCTGGTGCCATTCGCTGCGCGCCGCCGGCGCGCCGTCCGGGTCCACCACCCATTGCCGCACGAACGGGTCGCCCTCACCGATGACGGTGCCCTTGCCGGTGCGCGTATCGACGTCGAAGAGATTCATTACCCAGGGAGACTGGGCGCGCGTGTCGGCGATGCGGCTGCCGGTGGCGCGGCTGAAGCGCTCGCTGTAGTCGAAGCTCGACATGATCACGGTGTGGGGCTTGCTCGTGTGCCACGCGATCAGGTCGGCGCTGCTCACCAGCTCCCGCCGTCCGCCTTCCATGAGCAGCTGGCGCGATTCGCCGCTGTTCACGTCGCTGGCGAGCGTGCGGAAGTACTCGAAGCGGCTCGGGCCACCTGGCTGCTCATCGGTGGTGGTGAAGCTCACCGTCATGAGCAGCGTCGTATCGTCGGCGAAGCCGAGCGCACGCAGCTTGGCCTCCGGGTCGATGCGCAGCACGCGGCGGTTCCTGCCCGCGGCGACGTCGTAGATCACCGCGCGCGGCTCGGCGCTGCTCTCGTCGTGCCACGCGAGCAGCGCGCCGTCGGGGCTGAGGGTGACATCGCTCATCTGCGGCAGGGTGCCGAAGGCCTCGGCGGGCACGGCGGCCGCCGCCGGGCCCGCAGCGAGTTGCAGCGCCGGGAGCAACGCAGCGAGACGTGTGGCCACCGCGGGCCTTTCAGCGCTCGAGAATGGCGGTGACGCCCATGCCGCCCGCGGTGCACACCGACACCAGGCCGCGCCTGGCGCTCGCATCGCCGGCCA
Organism: Steroidobacteraceae bacterium; assembly: GCA_035702325.1. Taxonomy (GTDB): domain Bacteria; phylum Pseudomonadota; class Gammaproteobacteria; order Steroidobacterales; family Steroidobacteraceae; genus 13-2-20CM-66-19. The sequence continues at coordinate 7,274 of DASSQU010000381.1, read as the reverse complement.
GGATCTTGGCGAGCGAGGCGACGATGCGCGTGCCGGTGGCGGCGAACGGATGTCCGACCGCGATGCTGCCGCCCTTCACGTTGAGCTTGGCGCGCGGGATGCTGCCGAGCGCACCCGGCAGTCCCAGCACGTTGCGGCAGTATTCCGGCGTCTCCCAGGCCTTGAGCGTGCACAGCACCTGCGCCGCGAACGCCTCGTGGATCTCGTAGTAGTCGAAGTCCTGCAGCGTGAGCCCGGCGTCGCGCAGCATGGCCGGCACCGCGTAGGCGGGCGCCATCAGCAGCCCCTCCTTGCCGCTCGCGAAGTCCACCGCCCACACTTTGCCGTAGCGCAGGTAGGCGAGCACCGGCAGCTTGCGCTGCGCCGCCCACTCCGGGGTGGCGAGCAGCACCGCGCTCGCACCGTCCGTGAGCGGCGTGCTGTTGCCCGCCGTGAGAGTGCCGCCGGCGGCGAAGCTCGGCCGCAGCTTCGCCAGCTTCTCGAGGCTCGAGTCGGCGCGCACGTTGTTGTCGGTGGTGAGTCCCAGGTACGGGACCACCAGGTCCTCGTAGAAACCGGCGCGCCACGCGGCGGCGGCGTTGACGTGGCTCTCGCAGGCGAGCTGGTCCTGATCGGCGCGGCTGATCTGCCAGCGCTTCGCCATGAGCTCGCAGCTCTCGCCCATCGACAGCCCGGTGCGCGGCTCGACCACCGCGGGCAGTACCGGCCGGAAGTGCCGCGGGCGCAGCCCGAGCCAGGGCTTCAGGCGCTGCCAGGCGCTGCGTCCGCGGTAGCTGGCGAGCAGCAGCTGCTGATAGGAGAGCGGATAGACGATCGGCGCGTCGCTGATCGAGTCCGAGCCGCCGGCGAGCCCCGCGTCGATCTGTCCGAGCGCGATCTTGTTGCCGATGGCGATCACCGCCTCCAGGCTCGTGCCGCAGGCGCGCTGCAGGTCGAGTCCCGGGGTCTGCGGATCGAGCCCGGTCGACAGCACGCTCTCGCGCGCCAGGTTGTAGTCGCGCGAGTGTTTGATGACAGCGCCCGCGGCGACGTCTCCGAGGCGCACGCCCTGCAGTTTGAAGCGCTCCACCACGCCGCGGAATGCGGCGGTGAGCATCTCCTGGTTGCCGGTGGTGGCGTAGGCGCTGTAGGAGCGCGCGAACGGAATGCGCACGCCACCGACGATGGCGACGCGCCTGGCTGCTGAACCGACGAGCATGACTTCCCCCGGGGACGCGGCAGGTTAGAATGCCACGGGACCACCCCCCGAAGCCATCGGAAGCTCCTTGGCCGAGTTCATCACTCTCATGGCGCGCGACGGCCACGAATTTCAGGCGTGGCTCGCGGCGCCGCCCGGGCGCCCTCGCGGCGCGCTGGTCGTCATCCAGGAGATCTTCGGCGTCAACGCCCACATCCGCGGCGTGACCGGGGCCTTCGCCGCCGCGGGCTACACCGCGATCGCTCCGTGCCTGTTCGACCGCGTGCGCCGCGGCATCGAGCTCGGCTACACGGCCGCGGAGCTGCAGGAGGGCGCCGGTTACCGCAAGCAGATCGCCCCGGAGAGCGCGCTCCGGGACATCGCCGCGGCGGCCGCCGTGGTGCGGCACTCGGGCCGCACCGCGACCGTGGGCTACTGCTGGGGCGGGACGCTGTCGTACCGGGCGGCGTGTGAAGTGCCGCTCGCCTGCGCGGTGGTGTACTACGGCCGGGTCGCGGATTACCTGGAGCGCAAGCCGCGCTGCCCGCTCCTGTACCACTACGGCGCGGAAGATCGCAGCATCCCGCTCGCGGATGTCGAGCGAGCGCGCGCCGCGCAGCCGGCCGCGGTCTTTCACGTCTATCAGGGCGCCGGTCACGGCTTCAACTGCGAGCAGCGCGACAGCTACCAGCCGCAGGCGGCGGCGCTGGCGCGCAGCCGCACGCTGGAATTCCTGGCACGCTACCTCGCCGGCGAGGGTGCCGGCGGCGCGAAGTCCTGAAGGAGAGAGTCAGCCATGAAACTGCGAGATCCGGAGCTGCTGCGCACCCGCGCCCTGGTCGGGGGCCGGTGGATGGACGCGGCCAGCGGCGCGACCCATCCGGTGATGAATCCGGCCACGCGCGAGGCTCTCGGTACGGTGCCCGACATGGGCGTGACCGAAACGCGGCGCGCCATCGAGGCCGCCCACCAGGCGTTTGCCGCGTGGGCCGCGCGCACCGCGCGTGAGCGTGCCGCGATACTGCGCCGCTGGTACGAGCTCATGATGGCGAACCAGGAGGACCTTGCCACCCTCATGACCGCCGAGCAGGGCAAGCCGCTCGCCGAGTCGCGGGGCGAGATCGCCTATGCCGCCGCCTTCATCGAGTGGTTCGGCGAGGAAGGCAAGCGGCTCTACGGGGACGTGATTCCCGGCCATCAGCCCGACAAGCGCCTGGTGGTGCTGCGCCAGCCGGTGGGCGTCGTCGCGGCGATCACGCCGTGGAACTTTCCCGCCGCCATGATCACCCGCAAGGTGGCGCCGGCGCTGGCCGCCGGCTGCACCTGTGTCGTGAAGCCCGCGAGCCAGACGCCGTACTCGGCGCTGGCGCTGGCGGCGCTCGCGGAGCGCGCCGGCCTGCCTGCCGGAGTGCTCAACGTGGTGACGGGAACCGACGCGGCGGCGCTCGGCTCGGAGCTGACTTCCAACACGCTGGTGCGCAAGCTCACCTTCACCGGCTCGACCGCGGTCGGCAAGAAGCTCATGGCCCAGTGCGCCGGCACCCTGAAGAAAGTGTCGCTCGAGCTCGGCGGCAATGCGCCGTTCATCGTATTCGACGACGCCGACCTCGATGCCGCCGTCGCCGGGGCGATCGCCAGCAAGTACCGCAACACCGGCCAGACCTGCGTGTGCGCCAACCGCCTGCTGGTGCAGGACGGTGTGTACGAGGCGTTCACGCGCAAGCTGGTCCAGGCGGTCGCGCAGCTGCGGATCGGCGACGGCCTGAAGGGCCCGACCGACCAGGGACCGCTGATCGATGCCCGGGCGCTCGCCAAGGTCGAGCAGCACGTCGCCGATGCGCTCGCCAAGGGTGCGCGCGTCGTTCACGGCGGCAAGCGCCACGCCCTCGGGGGCACTTTCTTCCAGCCGACCGTGCTCACCGACGTGACTCCCGAGATGCTGGTGGCGCGCGAGGAGACCTTCGGCCCGGTGGCGCCGCTGTTTCGCTTCGGCGCCGAGGTCGACGCGGTGCGCATGGCGAACGACACCGAGTTCGGGCTGGCTGCGTACTTCTACACCCGCGACCTGGCGCGCTCCTGGCGAGTGGCGGAGGCGCTCGAGTACGGCATCGTCGGCCTCAACACCGGCATCATCTCCACCGAGGTCGCGCCGTTCGGCGGCGTCAAGGAATCCGGCATCGGCCGCGAGGGCTCGCGCTACGGGATCCTCGACTACACCGAGATCAAGTATCTGTGCGTCGGCCTCGCCTGAGGACCGCAGCTGCGCTGGTGGCGCCGGTCGCGCCTGCGGTATCGTGACCGCATGCGCTACCTGAGCTCGCCCGTCTACGCGCACGACGGCGCCGAACGCATCGGCATCCTGCTGGTCAACTCCGGGACGCCGGCGGCCGCAAGCGCCGCCGCGGTGCGGCGCTTCCTGGCGCGCTTCCTGGCCGACCCGCGCGTGGTCGAGCTGCCGCGGGCGCTGTGGCTGCCGGTGCTGTACGCCGTGGTGCTGCCGCTGCGCCCCTCGCGCGTCGCGCGCAAGTATCGCCGGATCTGGACCGCCGCCGGCTCGCCGCTGCAGAGCCTGAGCGAGCGCCTGCGCACCGAGCTCACGGCCCGGCTCGCTCAGCAGGTGCTCGCGCCGCTCACCGTCGAGCTCGGCATGCTCTACAGCGAGCCCGGGGTGGCGAGCGCACTGCGGCGGCTGCGCGAGTGCGGGGCGCAGCGCATCCTGGTGCTGCCGCTCTTTCCGCAGTACTGCGGCGCCACCACCGGCGCGGTCTACGACCAGGTGAACGCCGAGCTGCGCCACTGGCGCTGGCTGCCGGAGCTGCGCTTCGTGGCCGGGTACCGCGAGCATCCCGGCTACATCGAGGCGCTGCGCGCCAGCGTCGCCGAGCACTGGCTGACGGCTGGTCGTACCCAACACCTGCTGATGTCCTTCCACGGCATCCCGGAGCGCTACTTCCGCCGCGGCGATCCGTATTTCTGCGAGTGCCACCAGACCGCGCGGCTGCTCGCCGACGAGCTCATGCTGCGCGAGGACGAGTGGAGCGTCGCTTTCCAGTCGCGCTTCGGGCCGGGCGGCTGGCTGAAGCCCTACACCCGCGAAGTGCTCGAGGCGAGCCCGGCCCGCGGCGTGCGCGAGGTGACGGTGGTGTGCCCGGGCTTCGCGGTCGACTGCCTGGAGACGCTCGAGGAGATCGACATCGAGAACCGCAGCTTCTTCATGCGCGCCGGCGGCCAGCGCTACCAGTACGTGCCGGCGCTCAACGCCGGCGCCGCGCACGCCCAGTGCCTCACCGAGCTCATCGTCGAGCACTGCCAGGGCTGGACCCATCGGGAGCACGGCCGCCTGCCGAACGCGCCCCGCGGCACCTCCGCCTGAGAGTGGCGACGTGCGGCTCGCGCTGCCGGGGCGATTTCACGAGCTCAGCCTCGCGACCACCGACATCCGCGCGTCGGTCGAGTTCTACGAGCGGCTCGGTTTCTCGCACGCCGCGACCGGCGACACCTTCAGCCACCCCTACGGGGTGCTCACCGACGGGCGGCTGCACCTCGGCCTGCACGAGCGGGCCGCGGCGCTGCCCGTCCCGACGCTCACCTTCGTGCGTCCGGGGATCGCCACCTGTCTCGGCGAGTTCGCCGCGCTCGGGATCGAGCTGACCGTGTGCCGCACCGGCGAGGAGCAGTTCAACGAGATCGGCTTCGAGGATCCCTTCGGGCACGGCGTCCGCATCATCGAGGCGCGCACCTACTCGCCGGCGGCGCGCGCGGCCGGCGAGCCGTCGCTGTGCGGGGAGTTCGCCGAGATCACCATGCCGGCGGCGGATTTCGCCGCCGCGCGCGAGTTCTGGGAACCGCTCGGCTTCGTGGCCGCCGCCCGGGCACGCAGGCCCTATGGGCATCTGCCGCTCACCAGCGACCATGTCGACATCGCCTTTCACCGGCCGGGTACTCATGCCTCCGCCATGATCGTGTTTCGCGCCCCCGACATGCCCGAGCGCCTCGTGCGGCTGCGCTCGCTCGGCGTCCCCGAAGCGCCTCTGCCGCGTGGTCTCGACCGGGAGCGCAACGCGCTGCTCGAAGCGCCCGAGGGGACGGCCCTGCTGCTGCGGAGCGAGTGAGGCGGAGCTGGCCGCGCTCAGCGCGGCGCCGCCGCGCGCGCCTCGATGCGGAAGCGCACCTGCATCTCGTCCCGCACCTGCAGCGCCCCGAGCAGCGCGCTGAAAGGCGTGAGCCCGAGCTCGCTCTGTGCGAGCGGGGTCTCGCCCGAGACGGTGAGCTGGTCGCCGTCCAGCCGGTAGTGCGCCGGCACCGTGATGCTGCGCCGCGTGCCGCGGACCTGCGCCTCGATGCGGGCCAGCACCAGTCCGGTGCCCGCCCCCGGCTCGAGCCGCTCGCAACGCAGCACGATCTCCGGGTAAGCGGCGGCATCGAGCAGCGCCTCGCCGAGCATGTTGCGACGGGTCCCCTCGCGCGCCGACTCGGGCACGTCGGCCGGGAAATCCGCGGCGCTCTCCCCGGCCCGCAGTGCCGGCTCGTCCACGGTGAGCTCCGCGACCGGCAGATGCACCTCGAAGCTCGCGCGCAGCGGATCGGCCGGCACGTAGATCGTGCCGCTGAGCGAGCGCGCCGCGATGAGGTGATTGTGCCCGGCGGCAGCCAGCGTGCCGCCGCGGTACACCAGCACGGTCACGAGCGAGGCCCCCGCCACGACGTCGTACGGGCGCCCCGTGTGCGGCGCGAGCGGTGGCGGCGGCGGCAGCTGCGCCGGCAGCGCGGGCCGCGGCGGGTGAGCCGGGCAGCCGGCGAGCGCGCCTGCCAGGAACAGCGCGCCGAGCGCGCGCAGCTTGCAACCGTTACTCACCTCTTTAAGCTTGAGAGCCATGGCCATCCGCAACACCGTCAGGCGCTGGGGCGCAGTGACCCAGCTGCTGCATTGGCTGATCGTCGCGCTGATCATCGTACAGGTGACGCTGGCGAGCATCGCGGACGACCTGCCGAACGGCGCCCAGAAGCTGCGCCTGCTCGCCTATCACAAGTCGGTGGGGCTCACCGTTCTCGCCCTGGCGCTCGTGCGGCTCGCGTGGCGCTGGCTCAACCCGACGCCGCAGCTGCCCGCCACCCTCAAGCCGTACGAGCGGGCTCTGGCGCGCTTCACCCACGCGGCATTGTACGTGCTGCTGTTCGCCATCCCGCTCTCCGGCTGGACGATGTCCTCGGCACGTGGGTTCCCGGTCAGCTGGTTCGGGTTCTTCCAGCTGCCCGACCTGGTTCCCAAGAATAAACCGCTCTACGAAGCGCTGGTCACCACTCACGTGACGCTGGCGTGCGCGCTCGGCGTGGTGGTGGCATTGCACCTCGCGGGCGCGCTCAAGCATCACTTCGTGCTGAAGGACGACGTGCTGCGTCGCATGCTGCCCTTCACCCGCAGCGACTGAGGAACCCGAACGATGCGCCACCCCGTGCCCGCGGCCCTGCTCGCCCTGACACTCGCCGCGCTCGCTCGTGGCGCCGCCCCGCCCGCCGTTGCCCATTACGCGCTCGACCCGGCGAAGAGCTCGCTCGAATTCACCTTCCTGCAGGCGGGCGCCCGGAACAAGGGCTCGTTCCGGCGCTTCAACGTGAGCCTGGATTTCACGCCCGCCGATCCGGGTACGGGGCGCCTCGAGGTCAGAGTCGAGGTTGGCTCGCTCGACACCGGTGACCAGGACCGCGACGACACGCTGCGCGGTGCCGACCTGTTCGACGTCGCGAAGTACCCGCAGGCGCGCTTCAGCGCCACGCACATCGCGCGCACCGCGAACGGCTATGCCGCCGGCGGGAGCCTCACCATCCGCGGCGTGACGCGCGCGACGACCGTGCCGTTCACGTTCCGCGAAGCCACCGAGCGCGGCGCGGCGGTCGCCTACATGGCCGGGAGCACCGTGGTGCGCCGGCTCGACTTCGGCGTCGGGCAGGGCGACTGGCAGGCCACCGACCAGGCGGGTAACGAGGTGACCGTATCGTTCGCGTTGCGCCTGGCGTGCGCGCAGCTCAGCGACGCTGCCGGGCAGTGCCGCGCCGGGCGCGCGCACGGCGCACGGGGCGCTTGCGGCTGCCGGCGGCG
>DASSQU010000380.1:0-4251 GCA_035702325.1 Steroidobacteraceae bacterium | reverse complement strand
CGCACGGGTGGCGCCGGCGGCGATCGCCGCGACCGACCGGACGGTGGCGATGAGGTCGCCGGCGGAGACGGTGCCGCCCTTGGCGACGTGCAGCTTCTCGATGACGCCCCCCGCGGTCGAGGGCACGTCCATGGTGGCCTTCTCCGATTCGAGCGTGACGAGCGGCGCATCGAGCTCGACGCTCTCGCCGGGTTTCACCAGCACGTCGATGATGGCGACGTCCTTGAAGTTGCCCATGTCGGGCACGCGCACTTCGACGAGGCGCCCTGCCGCGCTCATGCCGGCCCGCTCCTCAGTTCTTCCACGGCACGGGCTTGGCGGGATCGACCCCGAGCGCCTTGATGGCCGCCAGGACCGTGGCGCCGTCCACCCGGCCCTCGTCGGCGAGCATCCTGAGCACTGCGATCGCGATGTAGTTGCGGTCGACCTCGAAGTAGCGGCGCAGCGCCACGCGCGAGTCCGAGCGCCCGAAACCGTCGGTGCCGAGCGTCAGGTAGCGCGTGCCGACCCACTGGCGGATCTGGTCCGGGACGCCGCGCACGTAATCGGTGGCGGCAACCACCGGCCCTTCGCGGTCCTTGAGCAGCTGGCGTACGTACGGCACGCGCGGCGTCTCGCCCGGGTGCAGCAGGTTCCAGCGCTCGCACTCGAGCGCCTCGCGGCGCAGCTCGCTGAAGCTCGTGACCGACAGCACGTCGGCCGGTATGCCGTAGTCGTCCTCGAGGAGCCTCGCGGCCGCCAGGCACTCGCGCAGGATGGTGCCCGAGCCGAGCAGCGTCGCGCGCACCTTGCCGCGGCCGCCGATCTGCAGCAGGTAGGCGCCGCTCAGGATCCCGGCCTCGACCCCGGGCGGCATCGCCGGCTGCGGGTAGTTCTCGTTCATCACCGTGATGTAGTAGAAGACGCTCTGCTGCTCGGCGAACATGCGCCGCAGGCCGTCGTGGATGATGACCGCGAGCTCGTAGGCGTAGGCGGGGTCGTAGGCGATGCAGTTGGGTATCGTGGTCGCGATCAGCTGGCTGTGGCCGTCCTGGTGCTGCAGCCCCTCGCCCGCGAGCGTGGTGCGCCCCGAGGTGGCGCCCAGCAGGAAGCCGCGCGCCTGCATGTCGCCCGCGGCCCAGGCAAAGTCGCCGGCGCGCTGGAAGCCGAACATCGAGTAGAAGATGTAGAACGGCACCATGTTGATGCCGTGGTTGCTGTAGGCGGTGCCCGCGGCCATCCACGAGCACAGCGAGCCGGCCTCGTTGATGCCCTCCTCCAGCATCTGCCCCTTCTTGTCCTCGCGGTAGGACATCAGCGTCTCGGCGTCCTGCGGCGTGTACAGCTGTCCCACCGAGGAGTAGATGCCGATCTGGCGGAACAGCCCCTCCATGCCGAAGGTGCGCGCCTCGTCCGGAACGATCGGCACGACGTTGCGGCCGATGTTCTTGTCCTTGAGCAGCACGGTGAGAATGCGCACGAACGCCATGGTGGTCGAGATCTCGCGCTCGCCCGTTCCCTCGAGCAGCGCCGCGAAGGCCTCGAGCGGCGGAATCAGCAGCGGCGGCGCGGTGCCGCGGCGCTGCGGCAGGTAGCCGCCGAGCGCCGCGCGCCGCTCGTGCAGGTAGCGTGCCTCCTCGGACGCCTCGTCGGGCTTGCGAAACGGCAGCTGCGCGAGCTCCTCGTCGGCCACCGGGATGTTGAAGCGGTCGCGGAAGGCGCGCACGTCCTCCTCGGAGAGCTTCTTCGCCTGGTGCGCGATCATCTGTCCCTCGCCGCCCTTGCCGAGCCCGAAACCCTTGACGGTCTTGGCGAGGATCACGGTCGGCTGCCCCTTGTGGCGGCCGGCGGCGTCGTAGGCGGCGTATACCTTCACCGGGTCGTGGCCACCGCGGTTGAGGCGCCAGATCTCCTCGTCGGACATGTTGGCGACCATCGCCTTGAGCTCGGGGTTCTTGCCGAAAAAATGCTCACGCGTGAACGCCCCGCCCTTGGCCTTGAAGTTCTGGTACTCGCCGTCGACGCACTCCTCCATCACGCGGCGCAGCAGCCCCTTGTGGTCGCGCGCCAGCAGCGGATCCCAGCGCGAGCCCCACAGCACCTTGATGACGTTCCAGCCGGCGCCGAGGAAAGCCGCCTCGAGCTCCTGGATGATCTTGCCGTTGCCGCGCACCGGTCCGTCGAGGCGCTGCAGGTTGCAGTTGATGACGAAGATCAGATTGTCGAGACCCTCGCGCACCGGCATGGTGAGCGCGCCCATCGACTCCGGCTCGTCCATCTCGCCGTCGCCGAGGAAGGCCCACACCTTCTGATCCGAGGGTTTGACGAGCCCGCGGTGCTCGAGGTAGCGGGTGAAGCGCGCCTGAAAGATCGCCATCATGGGACCGAGGCCCATCGACACGGTGGGGAACTGCCAGAACTCCGGCATCAGCCACGGGTGCGGATAGGAAGACAGTCCCTGCCCGCGCCCGCCGGCCTCCTGGCGGAAGCGGCGCAGCTGCTCCTCGCCGAGCCTGCCCTCGAGGAAGGCGCGCGCGTAGATGCCGGGCGAGGAATGCCCCTGGAGGAACACCAGATCACCGGGATGATGCTCGGACGGGGCGCGCCAGAAGTGATTGAAGCCGACCTCGTAGAGCGTCGCCGAGGAGGCGTAGCTCGCGAGGTGCCCTCCGTACTCGGAGGAGATGCGGTTGGCGAGCAGCACCATGACGAGCGCGTTCCAGCGGATGTAGGCCTCGATGCGCCGCTCGAGCGCGCGGTTGCCGGGATAGTCCGGCTCGCGCCCGCTCGGGATGCTGTTGACGTAGGCGGTGTTGGGCTTGAACGGCAGGTAGGCGCCGCTGCGGCGCGTGTAGTCGATCAGCCGCTCGAGCAGATAGTGCGCGCGCACCGGGCCGTGGGTCTTCAGCACCGAATCGATCGATTCGAGCCACTCCCGGGTTTCGACGGGATCCAGGTCTTCGAGCTTGGGCGGTTCGGTCATGAGTTCTGCCCGCTGCGACGGCGCGCGCGTCTCACCGCGCGCGTGGGGTGCCGCGGCGCGATAGAATGAGTAATGATGGCGAGCAGCGGCAGGTAAAGCAAGTGAGCTCAAGGACTTCCGCCGCGCTCGTGATCCGCCGTCCCGACGACTGGCATCTGCACTTGCGCGATGCGGCGGCGCTGCGCGCGGTGCTGCCGTTCAGCGCCGAGCGCTTCGCGCGCGCCCTCGTCATGCCGAACCTCGTGCCGCCGGTGACCACCACCGCGCAGGCGCTCGCCTACCGCGAGCGCATTCGCGCCGCGCTGCCCGCCGGGCTGGAGTTTCAGCCGCTGATGACGCTCTACCTGACCGACGACACGCCGGTCGCCGAGGTGGACCGCGCGCGCGCGAGCGGCGCGGTACACGGCTTCAAGCTCTATCCCGCCGGCGCCACCACCCACTCCGCCGCCGGCGTCACCGACCTCGAGCGCATCGCGCCGGTGCTCGCGCGCATGGCCGAGACCGGGGTGGTGCTCGAAGTGCACGGCGAAGTCACCGACCCGCAGGTCGACGTCTTCGACCGCGAGGCGCGCTTCATCGAGCGGGTGCTGGCGCCGCTCAGCGAGCGCTTCCCGCGCCTGCGCATCGTGTTGGAGCACGTCACCACGCGCGCCGCCGTCGACTTCGTGCTCGCCGCGCGGCCGGGAGTCGCAGCCACCGTGACGCCGCAGCATCTGCTCCTCAACCGCAATGCGCTGCTGGCCGGCGGGCTGCGCCCGCACCACTACTGCGCCCCGGTGCTGAAGCGCGAGGACGATCGCGCCGCGCTGCTCGCGGCGGTGACCGGGGGCAGCACGCGCTTCTTCCTCGGCACCGACAGCGCGCCGCACGCGCGGCGCGAGAAGGAGGCGGCCTGCGGCTGCGCCGGGGTGTTCTGCGCGCATGCCGGACTCGAGCTGTACGCGGAAGCCTTCGAAGCGGCCGGCGCGCTCGGCCGGCTCGAGGGCTTCGCCTCGCTCCACGGCGCCGACTTCTACGGCCTGGCGCGCAATGCCGCCACCGTCACGCTGGTGAAGGAACCGTGGCAGGTGCCGGCGCACTACCCGTTCGGCGCCGACGAGCTGGTGCCGCTGCGCGCCGGCGAGGCGATCGGCTGGCGGCTCGCCGCGCGCGCTGCGGCACGCGTGCCATGAAAGCCGCCGAGCCGGGTGTGCCTGCCCCGCCGCCCGCGGCCCCGCCGCTCATGGCGCGCCGCTTCCGCGGCTACCTGCCGGTCGTGGTCGAGGTCGAGACCGGGGGCTTTCATGCCG
>DASSQU010000379.1:0-2768 GCA_035702325.1 Steroidobacteraceae bacterium | reverse complement strand
CGACCCCGCCTTCGAGCTGATCGCCGGGCTTGACCAGACCGACCCCCGCGGGGGTGCCGCAGAAAATCAGATCGCCGGGCCTGAGCTCGTAGTAGGTCGACAGCTCCGCGATGATGTTGGGCACGCCCCACAGCATGTGCTTCACATCCGACTCCTGCCGCAGCTCGCCGTTCACGGCGAGCCAGATGCGTCCCTGCGTCACGTGTCCCTGTGCGGCCGGACGGATCGCGGCAATCGGCGCCGAGCGGTCGAAGGCCTTGGCGGCCGACCACGGCTGGCCCGACTGCCGCGCGGCGCGCTGCAGATCCCGGCGCGTCAGGTCGATGCCGGCCGCGTAACCGAACACGTGCCCGAGCGCCGCGCGCTCCTGGATGTCCTGTCCCTCGCGGCCGATCGCGATCACCAGCTCGATCTCGGGTTGCAGCGCGACGGTGCGCGGGGGATAGGGAACCGCGGAGCCCCCGGCGACCACGGCATCGGCGGGCTTGATGAAGAACACGGGCGGATCGGACCTGATCTGGCGCGCATGAACGGCGTAATTGCGGCCGACGCAGTAGATGCGATGCACGGGGAAGCGCTCGGCGCTTCCGGTCACCGCCACGCTCGGCGTCACGGCAGGCGAGAAGAGCAAGTCGCTCATGGACTGAAGCTCCGGTCCGCGGCGCAGCGCAGCTTGCCACCGCGGCGGCGGCTTGGCGAGCTGCGCTGCAAAACCGCCGAGCGGTGCCGCCTCCGGAGCTTGAAACCCGGCGGGGAGTCCCCACGTCGCAGCCCATGGCCGAAGCGCTGCACCTCGTGTGTCCGCAATGCGGGACCACCAATCGCATTCCCGCCGCCCGCCTCGAGGAGACACCGAAGTGCGGGCAGTGCCACGGGCCGCTGTTCACGGGCCAGCCGCTCGAGCTCAGCGCCGCCAATTTCCGCAAACACCTCGAGCACAGCGACGTTCCCGTGGTGGTGGACTTCTGGGCGCCCTGGTGCGGCCCCTGCCGGATGATGGCACCGCACTATGCGCAGGCGGCCGCCGAGCTCGAGCCGCGGGTGCGCCTGGCCAAGCTCAATACCGAGGCCGACCCCGCTGTTGCGGGGCAGTTCGACATCCGTAGCATTCCCACCCTGATCCTGTTCAAAGGCGGCCGCGAGATCGCCCGCCAGTCGGGCGCGCTGGGCAAGTCGGACATCGTCCGCTGGGTGCGCAGCCGCGCCTGAGACCGCGAGGCCGGGCCGCCCCGCACGGGTGCATTGCGCCGATCAGCGCCGCGCCGTCGCGGCGTTCTCCATGGCGAGGGTGCGGATGTCGTTGAACATGACGTCGGGCTGCAGGAAGGCGAGCGAGTAGATCTCGCGCACGAGCCCGGCGCGATCGATCAGAAACACCTTGAGCATGTGATGCAGCGTCCGCGAGGCACGGCCGTGCCCGTCGGTCTCGACGCTGACGTCCTGGCCGAAATCCTCCAGCAGCGGCAACAGCTCGCCAACCGAGCGGGTGGTGAGGAAGCGCCATTCGAAACGCGGGTCGCTGCCGAACTGCGCCGCGTAGCCCCTGAGCTCGGCCGGGGTGTCGTTGGTCGGGTCGAGGCTGATGTTCACGAAACGGACGTGCGCGGCAAGTCCCGGTCGGGCGAGCACGCGGGCGCGCAGGCTGCTCAGCGTGACGTGCGCGAACGGGCAGCCGAGGGGATCGACGCAGTAGGTATAGAAGAAGGTGAGCAGCGTGATCTTGCCGTGCGTGAACTGGGCCAGGTGACGCAGCCGTCCGGAGGCGTCCAGCACCGGGCCGTCGCGCGTCGTCTGGATGCGCTGCAGCTGGTAGGTGCCGGCAGCGGGGGCGGTGAATTCCATGCGCGGCGCCGTGCCAGCGCCTGGATCGACGGTGGCGTGCGCTGCGGTCACAGCGCACGCCATGGCGAGGCCGAGGCGCAGCCGGATCGTCAACTTCCGGTCGGCGCCGGGGCAGCCAGCGCCGCCTGAGCGGTTGCCCTGGCGGTGAACTTCATGTGATGCGGGCGGCCGAGCTTCTCCTTGGTGAAGTCAACGGCGAAGGTCGGCGTGAGCGCATGCCCGTCCCAGCTGAAGGCGCGCAGGAATTGCTCGTTGTCCGCCCCCGTCTTGTCCCAGTGCGAGAGCAGACTCGAGGTGATGTACAGGCGCTTGCCGTCCCAGCTCTCGGAGATCATGTTCACCTGAGCCCCGGTGTGCCGGTGATAGGTCTCCTGCGGATGCTCGGGGTCCGTCAGGTCGAAGTAATGCGTCGTACCGTCCATGAAGGTGTTCACCCACAGGCCCTTGGCATTGGCGGTGATCGAGATATCGACCGGCAGGGGGATCTTGGCCGGATCGCCGATGGTCGCCACATCCTTCGCCTGCCACTCGCCCGCGGCATCCTGCTTGATCAGCCACAGCCTGGAGGTGAGCGCGGTGGCGGTGATGGCCCAGTTCTGCCCGGGCGCCAGCGCCCAGCGGATCTCGAGCGGCGCTCCGGGCACGGCGAAGATCCGCGTCGGCCGCATGGTCTTGAGATTCCACAGCACCATCGTGCCGCCGAAGTGCTTCATGGCCTCCGGGTCCTTGACGACCTCGCCGAGGTCGCGCATGTAGTTGTTCCAGCCCGAGAAGCTCGAGGTCAGCAGCACATTCTTCGCCGGGTTGATGGCGATGTCGTAGCCGTAGCCGTCGCCCTTGACGCCGCCGATGGTCGTGGCCGGGATGTCGTACTTGGCGACGAAGCCGCCCTTGTTGTTGTAGACCGCGAGTCCGGTGACGCCGCC
>DASSQU010000378.1:0-7523 GCA_035702325.1 Steroidobacteraceae bacterium | reverse complement strand
ATCCGGTGGCGATGGCCGCCGGGCTCGCGACGCTCGACCTCCTCGAGCGCGAGTCGGGCTGGCGGCGACTCGAGGAGCTCGGCGCCGAGCTCGAGCGGCTGGCGAAGCCGGTGCTGGCAGGGGCGCCGTTCCCGGTGCAGCTGGTGCGGGTGGGGTCGCTCGTCTGGCTGTCGCTGCACGAGGGCGGCGCGCCGCGCACGGCCGCCACGCTCCCCGAGCGCAGCGTGGCGCGCTTCGCCAGGCTGTTTCACGCCATGCTGGCGCGCGGCGTGTACCTGCCGCCGTCCGCTTACGAGGCCTGCTTCCTGTCGCTCGCGCACACCCGCGAGGACCTGGCCGGGTTCGCGCAGGCGCTGGGCGCGTCGCTGCCCGAGGCAGCGGCGGCGTGAAGGCGACCCGCGTTTTCCAGCTGACCGCGCTCGCGCTGGTGGTGGTGTCGGCGGTGCAGGTGGGCTGGTGGCTGCTCGACCAGCGCGCCTACGCCATGGAGAAGGTGCAGGCGGCGCGCAGCCTGTATGCCGAGGAGACCCGCGCCGCGCAGGCGCTGCTCGATTCCGGCATGAGCCCGCAGCGGCTCGAGGAGCTGCTGCCGGACATCGTGGTGACGGCGCGCCGCGCGACCCTCGCGCCGGCGATCGAGCAGTCGCTTGCCAGCGAGGAGTATCACCGCCTCAACCAGTACGCCTGGGAAGGGGCGTTCTTCCTGCTGGCGCTCGGGGTGTGCATCGCGGTGATCGCGCGCGCGCTGCGGGCCGAGGCCCGCGTGCTCGAGGAGCAGGACAGCTTTCTGGCACTCGTTTCCCACCAGTTCAAGACGCCGCTCGCCAGCCTGCAGCTGTCCCTCGAGACCATGGCGCTGCGCACGCTCGCGCCCGGGCAGTCGCGCACGCTCATCGAGCGCATGCTCGCGGACCTCGCGCGCATGGAGATGATGGTCACGCAGATCCTCGAGAGCGCCCGCCTGGAGCGCGGCCGCGTCGAACTCAAGTCCGAGCCGGTGGAGCTCCACGGCGCGGTGGCCCGCGTGATGGCGGCGCTCGAGGAGCGGGCCCGCTCGCAGCGCGTCGCGATCTCGAGCGATGTCGCTCCGGGACTCTACGCACTCGCCGATCCGCTGGCGCTCGATGTGATCGTGCGCAACGTGATCGAGAACGCGCTCGCCGCGGTGGCCCCGGTGGGCGGCGGCCGCATCGCGGTCACCGCCCGCGCCGGTAACGGCGAAGTGGAGCTCGCGGTGAAGGACAGCGGCGTCGGCTTCAGCCCGGCCGACGGGGAGCGGCTGTTCGAGAAGTTCACGCGGCTGCATCCGGGCGGCGGCAGCGGCTACTACGGGACGGGACTCGGACTGTACATCGTGCGGCGCCTGATGCAGCTCGCGCAGGGCCGGGTGACGGCCGAGAGCGCCGGCGTCGGCCAGGGGGCGCGCTTCGTGCTCACCTGGCCCGCAGCCCCGGTGGCGCAGCCGTGAACGCCGCCGCCGCGGGCGCGAACCGGGTGCTGGTCGTGGAGGACGATCCGCACCTCGCGGCCGGCGTGATGGAGAACCTGCGCGCGGAAGGCTTCGAGGTGGCCACGGCGGGCGACGGCGGCGCGGCGCTCGCGTGGCTGCGCGCCAACCGCTGCGCCCTGGTGGTGCTCGATGTGATGCTGCCGGGGGTCGACGGCCTCGCGGTGTGCCGCACCATGCGCGATGCGGGCGACAGCACGCCGGTGCTGTTTCTCACGGCGCGCGGCGATCCCGCCGACCGGGTGCGGGGCCTCGAGGCCGGCGGCGACGACTATCTCGCGAAGCCCTTTCACCTGCAGGAGTTCCTGCTGCGGGTGCGCGCCATCCTGCGCCGCTGGGACTGGTACCGCAGCGCTTCGGCGACCGCCGCCACCGCGATCCTGCGTTTCGGCGGCAACGAGGTGGACTTCCGCGCCTTCCGGGCGCGCGCCTGGAACGGCGAGGTGCAGGAGCTCACCGAGAAAGAGGCGATGATCCTCAAGGTGCTGGCCGAGCATGGCGGCGAGATCGTCTCGCGCGAGGATCTGCTCGAGCGCGTGTGGGGCTACGACGTGTTTCCGTCCACCCGCACGGTCGACAATTTCATCCTGCGGCTGCGCAAGCGCTTCGAGAAGGATCCCGCCAACCCGCGCCACTTCCTCACCGTGTGGGGCGTCGGTTACCGCTTCCTCGCGGAGGATCAGCCGTGAGCGCGCCGGCGGGAGCGCTGCGCATCGGGACGCGCTCCTCGGCGCTCGCGTTGTGGCAGGCGCGGCACGTGGAGACACGGCTGCGCGCGCAATCCGGCGCGCCGCCGGTCGAGCTGGTCCGCATCCGCACCAGCGGCGATACGCAGCGCGAGGTGCCGCTGTGGCAGGTGGGCGGCCGCGCGTTCTTCACCCGCGAGATCGACCAGGCGCTCGCCGCCGGTGCGGTGGATGCGGCCGTGCACAGCCTCAAGGACCTCCCGACCGCACTCGCGCCGGGCCTCACTCTCGCGGCGACACTCGAGCGCGAGGACCCGCGTGATGCGCTCATCAGCCGTGGTGGCGAGCCACTCCTCGGCCTGCCGCGGGGTGCGCGCATCGGCACCAGCAGCCTGCGCCGCCGTGCCTTCATCGCGCGCCTGCGCCCGGACGCGGTGCCGCTGGAGCTGCGCGGCAACGTGCCGACGCGCCTCGAGCGGCTCAGGCACGGCGACTACGACGCCATTGTGCTCGCGGCGGCGGGGCTCGCGCGCCTCGGCCTGGCGCAGCACGTCACCGAGTACCTCCCGCCGCGGGACTTTCCGCCGGCCGTGTCGCAGGGCGTGATCGGGGTGTGCGCGCGCGAGGGCGATGAAGCGACTCTGCGCTGGCTGCGCGGTCTCGACGATGCGGCGGCGCATCTCGCCAGCGGCGCCGAGCGTGCGCTGCTCGCGCGCCTCGAGGGCGGCTGCCAGGTGCCGCTCGGGGCGCTCGCCACGCTGCGCGGCGACACGCTTCATCTGGAGGCCGCGGTGTGCGCGCTCGATGGCTCGAGGCGGCTCGAGGCACGCGGCTCGGCGAGCGCGAGCGGCAGCGCGCGGCTCGCGCTCGCGGACGCCGTGGCGCTCGGCGAGCGCCTCGCGGATGAGCTGCTCGCGGGCGGCGCGGCCGGGCTCATCGCGCAGCAGCGCGAGACACTCGCGGTGTCCGCGCCATGAGCGCCGCGGGCGAAGCGCGGCCCGTGGTGGTGACGCGCGCCGAGGACGGCGACGGCCCGCTGAGCCGCGAGCTCAGGAGCCTGGGGCTGCAGGTCCTGTCCTGGCCGGCGGTCAGCGTCACGGCTGCGGACCCCGGGCCGCTCAACGCCGCGCTGGCGGCGATCGGGACTTTCAGCTGGATCGTGTTCGCGAGCCGCCACGCGGCGGCGGCGGTGCTCGAGCGAATGCCGTCGCCGCCCGCGGGGCTGCGCGTCGCGGCGGTCGGCTCCGCGACCGCGCAGGTGCTGCGGCGGCGCGGCTGGCCGGTGCACCGGGTGCCGGACGAGGCGAACGCCGCCGGGCTGGTCGCGGCATTTGCGGCGGCATGGTCGGCGCCGGATGCGGGTATGCGGATTCTCTATCCCGCGAGCTCGCGGGCGCTGCCGACGCTCGCGGCGGGACTGCGCGAGCTCGGCGCGGCGGTGACTCAGGTCGAGGCCTATCGCACCGAGACGGCGACCCTCGATGTCGAAGCCTGTCGCGGCTGGATCGCCCGCCGCGCGCTCGGCGCCGTGACCTTCGCCAGCCCGTCGGCGGTGGTCGAGCTCGCCCGTGCGCTGGGTGAGCAGGACTTCGCGCAGCTGCTCGCCGATGCCCCGCCGGTCGCCATCGGGCGCACCACGGCGCGCGAGCTCAGCGCGCGCGGCACCAGGGCGACGGTCGCCGATACGCCGACGCTTCACGGGCTGGCGCTCACCACCTACCGGCTGCTGCAATCGAGAGGCTGACGATGCCATTTCCACAGGAGAGACCGCGGCGTACCCGGCAGTCGGATGCCTGGCGGCGCATGGTGCGCGAGACGCGCCTCAGCGCCGACGCGCTCATCTATCCGCTGTTCGTCGTGCCGGGGCGCGGCGTGCGCCACCCGGTGGAGAGCATGCCCGGCATCTGCCAGCTGTCGGTCGACGAGGCGGTCGGGGAGGCGAAGGCCGCCGCCGCCGCCGGGGTTCCGGCGGTACTGCTGTTCGCGGCGCCCGCCGGGAAGGATGCACGCGCGAGCAGCGCGCGCGACCCGAACGGGATCGCGGCGCAGGCGATCGCCGCCGTCAAGGACGGCTGCCCGGAGCTGCTGGTGTGGGCGGACGTGTGTCTGTGCGGCGCGACCGATCATGGCCACTGCGGCCACGTGCTCCCGGGGGGCCGGATCGACAACGATTCCTCGATCGAGACCCTGGCGGAGGTGGCGGTCAATTACGCCCGCGCCGGCGCCGATGCCGTGGCGCCGAGCGACATGATGGACGGCCGCGTGCAGGCGATCCGCGCGGCCCTCGATCGCGCCGGCCGCGCCGGCACGCCCATCGTCTCGTATGCCGCCAAGTACGCCTCGGCCTTCTACGGACCCTTTCGCGAGGCGGCCGAGTCCGCGCCCGCCTTCGGCGATCGCCGCTCGTACCAGATGGATCCGCCGAACGCGCGCGAGGCTGTGCGCGAGGTGCTGGCCGACGTCGCCGAGGGCGCCGACCTGGTGATCGTCAAGCCCGCCGGTCCCTATCTCGACATCATCCGCAGAGTACGCGACGCGGTGCGCGTCCCGGTGGTCGCCTACCAGGTGTCGGGGGAGTTCAGCCTCATCAAGGCGGCCGCCGAGCGCGGCTGGATCGACGAGCGGGCGGCGGTGATGGAGACCCTGACCGGCATCGCGCGGGCGGGCGCGGACCTCATCATCAGCTACTTCGCCCCCGAGGTGGCGCGGTGGCTGCGGGCATGAGCGCGCGCGCGAGCGAGCGCAGCGCTTTCCTCGCGGCCTGCCGCCGCCAGAGCGTGCCGCATCGGCCCGTGTGGATCATGCGCCAGGCGGGCCGCTACCTGCCCGAGTACCGCGAGCTGCGCGCGCGGGTCGACTTCGAGACGCTCACCCGCCGACCCGAGCTCGCGGCGGAGGTGACTTTGCAGCCGCTCAGGCGTTTCGAGCTCGACGCCGCGATCCTCTTCAGCGACATCATGACGCCGCTGCAGGGCATGGGCGTCGCGATGAGCTTCGAGCCCGCGCCGGTGGTGCGCGAGCCGATCCGCACCGCGGCGCAGATCGCCGCGCTCCCGGCGCTCGACCCGGCGCGCGACGTGCCGTTCGTGCTCGAGACCATCCGGCTGGTGCGCGAGAACGTGCCGCGCGCCACGCCGCTCATCGGCTTCGCCGGCGCTCCGTTCACGCTGCTGTGCTACCTCGTGTGCGGCCGTCCGAGCAAGGAGTTCGCGGCCGCGCGTGCCTTCCTCTACGCGCAGCCCCTGGACGCCGAGCGCCTGCTCGGGCAGCTCGCGGATGCGATGGCGGCCTATCTCGCGGCGCAGGCTGCCGCCGGCGCGCAGGCGCTCATGCTGTTCGAATCCTGGGCGGGCCTGCTCGGGCCGCGCGAGTTCGCGCGTTTCGCGCTGCCGGCGGTACGGCGCACGCTGGCGGCGCTGCGCCACTGCGGCGTGCCGCTCATCTATTACGCCAACGGGGGCGCGGCGCTCATGCCGGCGATCGCCACACTCGACGTGGACGTGGTGGGAGTCGACTGGCGCTGCTCGCTCCGGCAGGCGCGGGAGGTGCTCGGACCCGGGCGCGCGGTGCAGGGCAACCTCGATCCCGCGGCGCTGTTCGCGCCGGCCACGGAGCTCGCCCGTCACGTCGCGGCGGTGCTCGAGGACGCCGGACCGCTGCCGGGACACATCTTCAATCTCGGCCACGGGATCTGGCCGGACACCGACCCGCAGGCGGTGGCGCGGCTCGTGGACCTGGTGCATGCCGGCCGCTAGCGACGCTGCCGGTTTCGCCGGCACCGCGACCGCGTACTTTCGCGATCTGCAGGGACGGCTGTGCACGGCTTTCGAGGGCTTCGAGACGGCGAGCCGCTTCGAGCCGCGCGAGTGGAAGAAGCCCGACGGCCACCGCTTGAAGGGCGGGGGGCACTCGCGGCTGATGCGCGGCGCGGTCTTCGAGAAGGTGGGCGTCAACGTGAGCCACGTGTGGGGCGTGCTCGCGCCCGAGTCCGTTGCACAGGTGGCGGGCGCCGCCGAGTCCGACGGGCGCTTCGTCGCCTGCGGGCTGTCGCTGGTCGCTCACATGGCCAATCCCTATGTGCCGACGGTGCATCTCAACCTGCGCTACCTCGCGACCAGCCGCGCCTGGTTCGGCGGCGGCGCGGACCTCACTCCGGCGTTCCCGATCGACGAGGACACCGCCGAGTTCCATGCGGCGCTGCGCGCGGCGTGCGAGACGTATCGGCCGGATGCCTACGCGCAGTACAAGGCGTGGTGCGACCGGTATTTCTACCTGCCCCACCGCCACGAGCCGCGTGGCGTCGGCGGGATCTTCTTCGATGACCTCGGCATGGGCGAGGCGGGCGCCGAGTTCGCCTTCGTGCGCTCGGTGGGGGAGGCGCTGCTGCGGGTGTTTCCGCGCATCGTCGCGCGGCGCAAGGACACCCCTTACGACGAGGCAGCGCGGGAGCGGCAGCTCCTCAAGCGCGGCCGTTACGTGGAATTCAACCTGGTCTACGACCGCGGCACCCGCTTCGGCTTCAGCACCGATGCGGATCCCGAGGCTTACCTGATGAGTCTTCCACCCCTGGCGAAGTGGTGAGTCCCGGCCCGGACCTTCTGCGGGTGAAGCCAGCTCCCGCCGGGGGCCGGCCAGAACAGCTCCCGCGTGCGGTCGCCGGCGGCGCGCCAGTGCGCCCGCATCGCCGCGGTGATCGCTTCGAGAGCTTCCCCGGGGGGCTGCCAGAGGCGCTGCCACATGTCCTGTGTCTTCAAGTTCCGCTCCTTCGCCGCGCGTGACCGTACATAGGATAAGGAGTAGCGCCTGAACGGCGAGTTCCGCCGGAAGTTGTTGGTTTTCGGCGACGCGGGCGGCTTTAAACGCCGCATGGAGCCGCGCGCTCTAAGACAGCGATGACACTGGCGCGGGCCGATGGGTCGAGGATCGACTGGGAGGGGGCGCTCGTCGAGCGGGCCCGTGCCGGGGATGCACGCGCCTTCGAGCGGCTCTACCGCGAGCACGCCGGCCGGGTCTACGGCCTGTGCCTGCGCATGACGCGGGAGCCGCAGCTGGCCGAGGACTGCACACAGGAGACTTTCATCAACGCCTGGCGGGCATTGCCGCAGTTCGAGACGCGCAGCTCACTGTCCACCTGGCTGCACCGCATCGCGGTCAACGTGACCCTCGGCAAGCGCCGCAAGGCGGCGCACTTCGAGCCGGCGGTGGAGCCGGGCGAGGAGGGGGGCCCCGAGCCCGAGTGGACGCTCGAGACCCCGGTCGAGGTGGCGGAGATCGAGGCGGCGATCGGTGCACTCCCCGAAGGGGCGCGCGATGCGCTGGTGCTGCACGCG